>CAZDLV010000104.1:0-7877 GCA_964506345.1 uncultured Rhodobacterales bacterium
TTGTGCCTTTGAAATAGTTTTCATAGGCAATTGCCCCGTCTTTCAACACCACAAGACCGGTGACGGTCCTATCGGCAATCCAGCCATCAAGACCGGCAGGCATCGCGCGCGCGGCCACCGGCATCGGGTCGGGCGTGGCGGCGGGCACCGGCAGGCGTTTGTTGAAAAATATCGCCGGCATGTTGCTGAAATTATGAACGATGTTCTGTTCGGTGAACAACGAATTCACCGCCATCAGCCGCTTGATATCGTTCCATTTCCACGCAACGCCAAGGGCGCCGACAACAACGAGAACCAGAATGGTGCGAAAGGTCCAGCGCAGGAAGGTTTTCATGATGACTCCGGTTTTATGCTGCGTCAGGGTCGGCGATTTTGGCGGATTGGTCAAACGAAAAATCGCCGGTCACGCCAGCAACATTCGCAAACCGCTGGTCACATCGGCGCGAATTGCCACCCGCAAACCCGGTTCGTCACCGGCGCGCAGGGCCGCAAGGATCGTGCGGTGTTTTTCGCTGGCCTGTTTGCGGTGCAAACGCGAATACAGCGCCCGCATTGTCGGGCCGGATTGCAGCCAGACGGTTTCCGTCAATGCCAGCATGGCGGGGGACTGGGCGCGCAAATAAAGCGTGCGGTGGAATTCCAGGTTGGCGCGGACATAACCGGTGGCATCCGCTTTCACAATCGTCTGGTCGATGGTGGAATTGATGACCTGAAGGCGTTCGATCAGGGCAGCGTGGACGCGCGGCAGCGCGCGCGAGGCCAGTTCCGGTTCCAGAATGGCACGCACACAGGCCAGTTCCTCGATCCGGTCATTGGACAGTGCCGGCGTTGAAACCCGCCCCGAGGCAGATAACAACAACGCCCCCTCGGCCACCAATCGCCGGGCTGCCTCGCGGGCGGGGGTCATCGAGACGCCGAATTCCTCGCCGATACCGCGCAGGGTCAGGGCCGCGCCCGGCTCGATTTCGCCGTGCATGATCCGGCCACGCAGGGCGCGATACACCCGTTCATGCGCCGGTGTGCTGGATTCTTGCGAGCGGTCTGTCGGGCGATCTGTGGTCATTTTTCCAGATGTGATCACATTCGGCCCGCTGTCAAGACCCGAAATCCGGTGCGTGCAACGCCGGACCGTTCGCCCGCAACCACGCGCGGTGGGTCCGGAAGGACGGCATCAGGGTTTCGACAAGCGACCAGAACGCGGTTGAATGGTTCATTTCAACCAGATGCGCAACCTCGTGTACGACGACATATTCCAGCACGGCCGGCGGGGCCTGTATCAATCGCCACGAAAACATCAGATTGCCATCGGCCGAACACGACCCCCAGCGCGACCGCGTATCGCGCAGTGTCACACGGCCGAACGGGCGCGCGACGCGGGAACTGTAGTGTTCCACCAGCGGTAAAATCGCGTTGCGGGCCTCGGTTTTCAGGAACGCGCGCAGGCGGCGGTCGGGGTCGGGGGTTCCTGCCTCGATCACCGTGCCGACGATACGGACGGACTTTGCCGCGACGGTCTTTACGCACAGGGGTTCGCCGCGAAACCGGATTGTCGCGCCGGTTTCAATGCGATTGCGCGGTGGCAGGGCGGCAAGTTGAACGCGCAGCCACGATTCCTGTTTTTCGGCGAACTTTGTTGCCGTGCGCAGACCGGTGCGCGGCGGCAGGGTCAGGGTTGCACGACGGTCCACCCGCGACACACGCAGCGTCAGGCGCTTGGCACGCGGATTGCGGCGCAGGAAAATCTCGATTGGCGGAATGCCGATGCGTAACGTCTCGACCAAGGGTCAGGCTTTGGTCCGGGTCCGGTTGGCCGCGATGAAATCCGCCACCATCGGCTGGATAATGTTGCGCCAGCGCGAGCCGTTGAAAATACCGTAATGGCCGACGCCTTCCTGCACATAATGTTTGTGCATTGCGGCCGGAAGGTCCGGTGTCAGCGTGTGCGCCGCCTCGGTCTGGCCAAGGCCGGTGATGTCGTCTTTTTCCCCCTCGATCGTCAGCAGGGCGATATCGGTGATTTTCGAAGGATCCACCAGCGTGCCGCGGTGGGCATATGTGCCGGTTGCCAGTGCGCGTTTCTGGAATACCCGCGAGATGGTCTGCAGATAAAATTCCGCCGTCAGGTCCATCACCGCCATGTATTCGTCATAAAACTTGCGGTGTGCGGCGGAACTGTCGCCGTCACCGGTTACCAGATGGTTGAATTGTTTTTTATGCGCGTCCACATGCTTGTCCATGTTCATAGACAGAAAACCGGACAGTTGCAGGAAACCGGGGTAAACGCGCCGTAAAAAACCGGCATTCGGCCACGGAACCGTGACGATCACGTTGTTTTCGAACCATGACAAAGGGCGCCCCGTTGCCAGATCGTTCGGTTGTTTGGGATTTTTGGCCGTATCGATCGGCGACCCCATCAGCGTGATCGAGGCCGGCCGCGCCGCATCCTGTTCCGCTGCCATCAGCGCCGCCGCTGCCATCATCGGCACACCGGGCTGGCACACCGCCAGAACCGCCGGACGCTCGCCATCGGCGGCCAGAGTCCGGCAAAATTCGATCAGGTAATCTGTGTAATCGTCCAGATCGAAGCGCCCGACCGAAAGCGGCACCTCGCGTGCGTCGATCCAGTCGGTGATATATACGTCGTGGTCGGGCAACATCTGTTTGACCGTGCCGCGCAGCAACGTTGCATAATGGCCCGACATCGGCGCGATGATCAGAACCCGGGGGTCGTTGCGCGCCTCGGCGGCGTGCGAGTCGCGCTTGAAATGCAGCAGGTTGCAGAACGGCAGCGATTGCACCACCTCTTCCAGAATCGGGGTCTCGACATTGTCCACGAGAGTTGATTCCAGCCCGAATTCCGGTTTGCCGAAACGCTTGGTTGCGTTGATGAACATTTCGAAGGCCGCCGAGGTTGCCTTGGCCGGATAGCTTTGCGCCATCGGGTTATAGGGCGATTTCAGCATCTCGTGGCTCATACGCGCAGCGGCGCGCATCGGGGAAATCGCGGCGTGGGTTAATTCGAAAGCGTGATACAGCATGATGATCCTGACATGGTTTCCCCGAGCCTAGGACCGATTTTGCGCCGCATCAAGGTCTTTCGCACTTGCAGCACATGCGACATATGTCCTAAAGCCTTTGACAAAGCCGGTCTGCTTGTGGCAGGTGGCAACAGAAATTGTCCGAAATGATTCAGGGGGTCACGATGCCCAAAGAAGAATGGGGCGTAAAGCGCCTTTGTCCCAAATGCGGTAAACGTTTTTACGATTTGCAGAACGACCCGATGACCTGCCCGTCCTGCGGCGCGGAATTCGATCTGGCCTCGTTGCTGGACACCGGCAACAAGACCGTCAGTGCCAAGGCCAAAGCCAAGGCCGATGCGAAGCCCGATGCGGTTGTTGACGATGTTGTTGTCGACGACGCCGAAGTTGTTCTGGACGATGCCGATGACGCGCTGGTTGCGGACGACAGCCTGCTGGACGACGATGATGACGACACGGTAGCGCTGGAAGAAATCGCCGATGTGCCGGCATCCGACGACGAAAGCTGATTTTGTGTTGCGCGGGCAATTTTTCGCTTGAATTCGCGCAATAGCAGCCATAGATACGGGGTCGTTGCCGGTTTCGGCCACACCCAAAACGGGGCCATAGCTCAGATGGGAGAGCGCTTGCATGGCATGCAAGAGGTCGGGGGTTCGATTCCCCCTGGCTCCACCAACCACACTTTCACCGTATATATTTCAGTATCTTATTGATGCGCAAAGGTTTTGTTTTTTGCGTTTGCTACGATTTCGGCTGTGGCAAAGCGTAAAGATATGAAGAATCTTGTGGACCGGAATGGGCACACAGGGTGAAACGGGAGTGTAACAGGTCCAAAGAGTATTGTGCATGTGCGCGGCGCGTGGTTAGTTGCCCGAACACTCAACAGGGAAAATTCCATGACGCAAAATACATCGCGGGCGGTGACCAATTATCGCTGGCTGGTTTTCATACTGGTGCTCGGCTTCTGGCTAGACTTGTTTTACACTACGGACCGGACCTTGTTTGGCTGGCAGTTCCGTTATCTGACAGACTGGGGCCTGACCGCCAACCTGATCGTTGCCTGGTTGATGCTCCGGTATTCGCTGGGGCGCAGCGACCGGACCTATAATGCGTTTGTTTCGGCCAGCGCGGTTCTGGGTGCTATTGTGGTGTTTATGTACTGGAAGCTGTATTTCGATGATCCGGCGCTGGTGAACGGTGACCATATCATGCCGTGGTATCAGGAATATTATGTCCACGGTATCACACAGATTTTGATGCTGTTTGACGCATTCTTTATTCTGGGGGCGTTCCGGCAGGTCGGGAAGACGCTGGCAACCGCAATGGTGATATTTATCAGTTATATCGCCTGGACCGAATTTGTGGTCCGCCCGTTGAACGACCTGCCGGCGGGTGGCGCGACCAGCGGGCTGGCCTATCCGTTTCTGAACGACATGGTGTTAGGCGGGCGGCTGGTCTTTTACGTCGCAACCATCGCGACCGCGATTGTTCTGTTGGGGATCGGCGTTCTGGCTGCACGGGTGTTGGGTAATTTCCGCGCAAGGACAAGCCAGACGGCGCGCTGACGGGGGAATGGGCGGGGACTGTTTTGACAGTTACCCGTCCATCCGTATCGTCGCATTTTTCGGATCATAGGGGCTGTCTTCGACCACCTCGGCGCGCCACAGTTTCTCGAACATCTTCACTTGCACCTGTTGCCCGACGACCGCCAGTTCCGGCGGCAGGTAGCCCATGCCGATGCTTTTGCCGAAGGCCACGGAATACCCGCCCGAGGTCAGACGGCCAACTTTTGCGCCATCCACGAACAGCGCCTCGCGGCCCCAGGGGTCGGCATCTGCGGGGCCGTCGATTACCAGGGTGACGCATTTGGCGCGGATGCCGGTGGCCTCCATCGCTGTCTTGCCGTGGAAATCCTTGGACAGATCGACGAAACGCGGCAGGTCGGCCTCTAGCGGGGTGGCGTCGCGGCCGAGTTCCGTGCCGAAGGCGCGATAGGATTTTTCCTGCCGCAGCCAGTTTTGCGCCCGCGCCCCGACCAGCTTCATGCCGAATTCCGCCCCGGCGGCTTCCAGCAGGTCGAACAGGTAGTTCTGCATCTCGATCGGGTGGTGCAGCTCCCAGCCCAGTTCGCCGGTATAGGCAACGCGGATGGCGCGGACGGGGCACATGCCCAGCTCGATATTTTGCGCCGACAGCCACGGGAAACGCTTGTTGGACAGTGCGGTATCGGGTTCGGCGTCGCGGATGACCTTTTTCAGCACGTCGCGCGATTTCGGCCCCGCGATGGCAAAGACCCCGTATTGTGTGGTGACGTTCTGGACCTCGATGTAGCCGAATTCACCCGCCTTGTCCTCGGCCGCCTTGTGTAGATAGTCGCTGTCGTATTCGGTCCAGGCACCGGCCGAAACCAGATAGTAGTCGTTTTCCCCCTCGCGCACGATGGTGTATTCGGTGCGTGTCGTGCCCGCCGCCGTCAGCGCATAGGTCAGGTTGATCCGCCCGACGCGCGGCAGTTTGTTGGTGGTGAACCAGTCCAGAAACGCCGTCGCCCCCGGCCCTTTGACGCGGTGCTTGGTAAAGGCCGTCGCGTCGATCAGGCCGACGTTCTCGCGGATGGCTTTGGCCTCCGCCACCGCATATTGCCACCAGCCGCCACGACGGAAGGAACGGGAATCGTGGTCACTGAACCCTTCGGGGGCGAAATAGTTCGGGCGCTCCATGCCGTTCACCTGCCCGAATTGTGCGCCGCGGGCCTTCATGCGGTCATAGCACGGGGCGGTGCGTAGCGGGCGGCAGGCCTCGCGCTCCTCGTCCGGGTGGTGCAGAATGTAGACGTGGTTGTAGCATTCCTCGTTCTTGCGGGCGGCGTATTCGGTGGTCATCCAGTCGCCGTAGCGTTTGGGATCGAGCGACGCCATGTCGATTTCCGCCTCGCCCTCCACCATCATTTGCGCCAGATAATAGCCCGTGCCACCGGCGGCGGTGATGCCGAAGCTGAACCCCTCGGCCAGCCACATGTTGCGCAAGCCCGGCGCGGGGCCGACCAGCGGGTTGCCGTCGGGCGTGTAGCAGATCGGGCCGTTGAAATCGTCTTTCAGGCCAATATGCTCGGTCGAGGGCATCCGGTGGATCATCGCCATATACTGGTCCTCGATCCGTTCCAGATCGAGCGGGAACAGGTCGGCGCGGAAGCTGTCCGGCACCCCGTATTCGAACCGCGCAGGCGCGCCCTTTTCATAGACGCCGAGGATCCAGCCGCCGCGTTCCTCGCGCACATAGGATTGCGCGTCGGCGTCGCGGATGACGGGGTGTTCGGGGTTGGTCTTGCGCCATTCCTGCAAGGCGGGGTCCACGTCGGTAACGATGAACTGGTGTTCCACGGGGATGGCGGGCATTTTGATGCCCAGCTGTTTCGCCGTGCGCTGCGCATGGTTGCCGGTGCAGGTGACCACATGTTCGGCGCGAATCTCGAAGGTCTCGTCCGAGGGCACAAGGTTTCCGCCCTTTTCCACCATCACCACGCCGCGCACGATCCATTCGGAGCCGGTCCATTCATAGCTGTCCACCTGTCGCTTGCGGATGATCTCCACCCCGCGTTGCCGCGCGCCCTTGGCCATTGCCATGGTCACATCGGCGGGGTTTATGTAGCCGTCGGTGGGATGATAGAGCGCGCCCTGCAAATCTTCGGTGCGGATCAGGGGCCAACGCTGTTTGATCTGTTCAGGCGTCAGGAATTCATGCGGAATACCGACGGAATCGGCGGTGGTGGCATAGAGCATGTATTCATCCATGCGCGCCTGCGTTTGCGCCATGCGCAGGTTGCCAACGACCGAGAATCCCGCGTTCAGGCCGGTTTCCGCCTCCAGCGTTTTATAGAACTTCACCGAGTAGTCGTGGATATGGCTGGTGGCATAGCCCATGTTGAACAGCGGCAGCAATCCGGCGGCGTGCCATGTGGAACCCGAGGTCAGCTCGTCCCGTTCCAGCAGCACAACGTCCTTCCAGCCGGCCTTGGCGAGGTGATAGGCGATCGAGGCGCCGACGACTCCGCCGCCGACGATCAGGGCTTTGACATGGGTGGGTGTGGACATGGGGCTTGCTCCATCGAAAACGGGATATCCCGCATTTTGTAGCGAAATATCCCGAAGGGGAAGCAATTTGTCCGACTAAACACGAACCGTTTGCGACTTGTGCGCGTAAACCGGCCCCGCGCGGGGCGGGACCGGCGCGGGTATCAGCCTTGCGGGCCGAAATCGGCGGTTGTTACCACGCCGTCGCCGTTGCGATCCAGAATGGCCAGCCAGTCGGCGGATTTTCCAAGAAACTCGTCAAGCGTAACAGCGCCGTCGCCGTTGACATCGTTGAAGGCCAGCGTGAACCCGACGGCGGCTTTGCGATCACCGCCGTTGCCGTTTTCCCCGGAATGTGCCGAGGCACGGGCCTGATCGAAAAACGCATATTCGGCAGCATCGAGAATGCCGTTGTCATCCGCATCGAAAGTGGCGAAAATATCGCTGCGGCGTGACGAAACGTCGTCAAGGGAAACACTGCCGTCAAGGTTGATGTCCCATTCGGCGATGAACTGGGCGCCGGGAACTTCGGTGCCGGTGTCCTGGGCAAAGGACGCTGTGGACAGAAGCGCGATAACGGCCGTGGAAGCGAGGAAGGTTTTCATGATTTTCTCCGGTTTGGAATTAAGATGATACCGCAGATAGGGATGATTGGTGATCATTCAATAACTTGATTCATGTATTTACAATATTTAACGGTAAATTGAGCAGATCGGTGGAAATATGCCTTCCCACCTGCGGAGTTGCGGAGTATTCTGCACCGCAACAT
>CAZDLV010000105.1:0-7849 GCA_964506345.1 uncultured Rhodobacterales bacterium
TCAATTTAACCAAAAGTTCAAACACCTTAATTTCAAATCAAAAAAACAGCTCGCCTTGCATATTATGCATACCCTTATCGAGGATTTTTCTCAGCCTAATACAAATTTTAATTCAGCTAGAACACTTAGCTTAAAATTAAAAATACCTATTCCCGTTATCAAAATCATTTTACATGACTTGAGCGAATGTCAATTATTATCCGTTATAACCGACAAGAACACAGAAGAAACAGGTTACCAGCCTGCCCGTGATATTCGCTTACTGAGTGATAAAGTGATGACTGATGCACTAGAAAACCTTGGTACAAACTATACAATACAAATAATATAATCCTGCTTAAGGCTAATACAATTTAGACTATCCAAGTGGATAAAGATTTTTTGTTTACATGAGTAATGAACAAAATTCAGTAGAGATATTAGGCGCATCATCCGAACTCAACCACACATAAAAGTTGCTTCGTTAAGGCTACCTCGGCTGTTAGATTGATACAAGTCTAGCTGCCTACTTACTATGGATAAAAAAATCATTACCTCTCTTTTATCACTCCGTTTCCCTAATTTTCAGCATTAGAAGCCTTAACTCTAGTTATTCAGACTGAAATACACTTTTCTGATAAAAAAACTCCCACAGCTCTCCCATTACTTAATCGTAATTTTAGTTGATACTGTACACCAAGTTGAGATTAAGACAAAAACCACTCAGGAGAGTCACCATGAATAAGTTACCAGAAGCAGTAACAAGTAAATTTACCGAATTATTTGTAACGCTACATAATGCTACCGACGATCTAAAAATAGCCGGTGCTGAGGCTAACTTAACCGGTGACTTTAACCAAGTGGCAAATATCAATGAATTGTGCCGTAAATTACAAGCGTTAGATGCAGATATCAAAACCACAGTCAATAACTTTGGTGTCGATAATCATTCCCATAAATTTGAGAAAAGAAATTTACATAAAAAAAATAGAAATCGGACACGTAAGCCCAGTAGTGGCTTAATAGTTAAGGTGTCTGACCAAATCATTGCAGAACCCACCATTGCACAAACATTCTTAAAGGCCTTAAAAATAATCGGTCTGAATCGAATTGCCACGTTAAATAAATTTGTTAGCAAGGCACCCCTTGTTGCTAAAACGCCAGTCAGTAGCTACCAAAAACAAGAATACTGTGAGGGCTGGTATGTGACGACTCATGTTAATCAACACACAGCTAAAAGAACATTAGAAGAAATTGGCAAGCAATTGAATATGCTAATAAAATTCGAGTCGTATTGAGTGATACCACTGAAACTGGCTTATTGCAACACAAGATAATAGATAGATTACACAATCTATTTATTTAAAGAATATTAACGAAACAAACAACACAGGACAACATCATGACTGAACTTACTGCAAATACAATTGCTGAACTACAACAAAAAGCAAACAATGGCAATGCACAAGCGCAATTTGATTTGGCTTTATGCTATATCAACGGAACTGATATAGAAAAAAATAAAGAGCTGGCTTTGGAGTGGAGTATAAAAGCGGCAGAAAATGGTCATGTGGAGGCTCAGTTTACATTGGGGATGTATTACTTTCTAGGTGTTAATGATAGTCAAACTGCGAAACTCATTAATAAATGGGTATTGGGATTTACTTCGGGTAAAACAAATGATCTCACTTTAGCTGTTAATTTATCTATAGGGGCGGCTTTTAAAGCAAATGCTAATCTCGCCTTTCTTTGGTTTAAAAAAGCAGCAGCACAAAATCATGCTGTAGCCCAATTTTGGTTGGGGCAATGCTATCTAAATGGCTGGGGTACAGAAAAAGATGATATCTTGGCATTTGAATGTTTTAAACATTCCGCTGAGCAAGGCTATGCAGATGCATATTACGATTTAGCACTTTGCTATCGTGATGCGCTAAGTATTGTACAAGACTATCAACAATTCTTTTACTGGATAACAAAAGCGACTGAAGAAGAGAATGTTAACCCTGAAGCTTACTTATTTTTGGGGGATTTATACGATTTTGGTCATGGCGTTGAGCAAAATAAAAAACTGGCTTGTCAATGGTATGAAAAAGCAGCAGATAAAGGTATAGCTGAGGCACAATTTCGTCTTGCTTGTTGTTATGAAAATGGAGACGGTGTTGATAAGTCTATTGAATTAGCAAATACCTGGTATAAAAAAGCTGCTGAACAGGGCTATATAGATGCCGATATTCAATTTATGCTTGCAAAAAGATATTTACTGGGAAGTAATGGCATAAAAGTTGACCATGATACCGGCATGCAGTGTCTTATAGATGCAGTTCAAAATCATCATACTGAAGCAAAAACGTGGTTTGAAGATGTTTATCTTGATTTTACGTTTCCTTGTTTTTCAGGTAGAAAGAATATTGATCAATGCTATTGCTTTGCATTTGACTGGTTGACAGAAAACATTAGTGAAGACCCTACTGACCTTGAAGTTAATTTTGGGCTAGGTGTTTTATATGCTTTTGGAAAGGGGGTAGAGAAAAATACAGCGTTAGCTACCTGCTATTTTGATATGTGTATGGAAAGTTGCAGTGAACACTATGTACGAGAAGACGATAATTTTACAGACATAATATACAAGTTTTCTGAGATCTATAAGGATGTAGTCAAAGGAAAGATTAACACTTATTATTTCGAGCAATTAGCTCCATTTTTTATAGAAAGAAAAGCTACTCATCAAGGCGTTAAAAAAATCATTCCAATATTATGGTTACTAGAATATGCGTTTCTTATAAAAAATAGGGAATTTAATCAATTAGATGAGCTTTTAAATGCCCTTAAAGATTCAGAAAGTATTTTACCTCATAATGCTCTCCAAAAAAGGTTTAAAAAAATGGGGTTAATATCTATTAAGCATGCAAAACAAATAGACTTAAAAAACAAAGCACTAGAAAAATCACAAAAAGAACTCGAAGAGATGATGTCCATGTTTTCGCATAAATTCCGCAGCCCGTTGGACACTATTATCTACAATACCACACACGAAAATCAGTTAAAAATTTATACCGAAGCAGCACAGACCATGCAGGGATTGCTAGATGTGTTCAGTATTATTTCCACTGATTCTGAAATTCTAAAAGAAAAGATGAAGCAAGATCATCAAGGCAATAGCCGATTGTCTGCTGTCTTTTTACATACGCTAGATATGATCATTCTACATTTACTGTCTGCCTCTAGTGTGGAGAAAATTCAACAGCATTATATGAGTTATGCAAAAGCGCATGTCTTATGTGATACAGAACTGAGTTATAAAACATGGTACGATAACTTTTATGAATTAGAGCAAAAATTGCAGACGGAGTGGGAACAAAGTTATGCGCAGTTAATCACGCAGTCTACAAAGTTACAGACTCGCCTTAGCTGGCTGGAGACACATTTTTTTAAGTTAGAGTTGCTAGGGTTTGATAAGACTCAATTCCAGTTTAAAGAGTATGGTGTTATTGCCTCTTTTTTAACTATTTTACTTAATGAGATTTTAGTCAATGCGTTTAAATATTATGCGTCTTCAAGTAAACAAGCTGTAACTTTAGAATGGATAGAGCGAGAGGGTTTTCAGGTGCTAGTTTGTCGCAATCCGAGTGCAAAAAATGAGCGTACTATTATTAAAGGAAGTCATAAAGGACATGCATTTTTATCCGCACTTGCACGCAAAACAGGCAGTCAATTTATCAAACCAATTTTACAAGATGATTTTGTGATTGAATTTGGTATTCCTAACGAATTATTATTAAATAAGGGGGAGAGGTGAGTCATTTTTTATGGATAGAAGATTTTGAAAACTCAGCAAAAACAACGGCAAGTAATTTATTTAAAAGTATCATTAATGAACAGGATTTTTCTGATAATACGCGCCAATTACGACATAACTTAGAAAGATACGGTATTTTTATCGAATTAAGTTTTCAGGATGGTTTGATATTTATTCAAAATAAGTTAGATAATATTGATTACATTATATTGGATATTGATTTGCCAGCTTATTCAAAAGCAGACACTATTAACAAGGGTACTTTACAATTTTTAGAGAGATTTCATACTTATAAAGCATCAAATGATGAGCGGGATCTTAAAACAAAATGTGAGGAATTAAAAAAAATTGCGGGCTACTATCTTTATACTGAGTTAGTGATTGAATTAGGGTTTCCAAAAGATAAAATACTATTTTGCTCTAATCATGGCGAAAATTTAAACTCCATTAAAGAAGCTTTTAAAAAAGCAAAAGTTATACTTCCTCCTATTTATGAGAAGTCTGACCCAGATGCCCATGACTGGATAACAAAAAATCATGAAAACAATTACTCTCGCTTACGTCGTGGGATTATTGAAGGTTGCCGCTTCCTAAAGTCCCATATTGAAAAAGATGAAACTAATATTCAATTTCGAGACTTTATTAAGCGAGATAAAAAAAAGCAACCTATTATTGAAATAGTGAGTACAGATGTCATTAACTATTTAGACACGTTATCGCAATTTTTACCGTTAAAGCAAACAAATGAGCAACAAACGTCTGTGCAATATCGTTTATTTTTACGCACAATGGCGCATGAATGGGAAGAAAATATAGACCCAGAGGCTATAAAAAATATTGGATATGACTATAAAAATATTCACGATATTCATACCTTTGCTTGGCTATCAAAAATGACTAGAAACTGGACTGCTCATGCAAATTTGCTTGAACCACTCAACCCTCAGATACTGGCTTTTTTATTTTTAGTTAACATGCGAGCTATGTTTAAGTTACCAAAAGAGGTTCAATCTTATGAAAAAAGATTATTCAGTTGTTTACCAGAAGTAACATCATGTAATGTTAGTCCAGAAGATATTAAGCTTTTAGAAAAAAATATAAATGAAATTATGGTTGCTTTAAAAACCCCTGATTACAATGAAAATCAAAATTTTGGTGAAAAAATTAATTCAATTTACCGCCAGAATACGGGTAACCCTGATGCAGAACAACATAATTTTCAGAATTTTTTATTACAATATTTCTGGGTCAATCAGAGTAAATATTTACATAGATTAAATAGTCAATCGGGTGATTTTTTACCTGTCTTGGCTCGCCATATTTATAAATCCAGTTTCCCAAAGGTATAAACATCATGCACGCCATCGAACTACCCGCAGAAATTGACCAAAACCAACAGATTCATTTGCAACTACCAAAAAACATCAATGCTCATAAAGCGCGTGTGATTGTTATGTATAATGAGATTGAGCCATCGACTAAACCCATAAAACTAGGCTTATTCAAAGGCAAGATACAGATAAGCGAAGATTTTAATGAACCTTTACCGGACAGCTTTTGGCTTGAAGGACAACCATGAAATACTTGTTGGATACTCATACTTTTCTTTGGATTAGTGGGGATTCAGATCGCTTATCACAAACCGTTGTAGACTTATGTTGTTCGGGTGAACATACATTTTATCTGAGTATGGCTTCACCGTGGGAGATGCAAATAAAAAGCCAGTTGGGCAAATTATCGTTAACCGCACCTCTTGATGAGTTAATCAATAAAAACCAGCAAGAAAATAATATTCAGTTGTTACCTATCGAATTAGCGCATATCACTTATTTACAGCGATTACCTGCGCATCATAAAGATCCGTTTGACCGTATTATCATTGCACAAGCAATCATTGAAGGATTGACAGTGATCACTGTTGATCATGCCTTTGATGATTACGCTGTGCCTATTATTTGGTAAATTTAAAAAAATAATATGTCCGCTGAATTAGTTAAAATACTACTCCCACACTTACCTCGCTATGCTGAAGAAGAAGGTGATTTTTTCTGTGTACCCCGTGATGAGCTTATCAGTCATTTAGTGCATGCAGCTTATCCAAAAGAACAGGCAGAAAATACCGTGGCAATAGTTGAAAATCTGTTGCTTACACTCGCCACTTTAAATACTGATGCACTACAAAAAGGCGACTGGTGTTTTATCTCTTTCCCAGCCCAACTAATGGCAATGTCGGTATTAACGGCGTTAAGCGATCCTAATTCACGCCTATTTGCCGCTCATTTTTGGAATACACGAGACATTTCTTCGGATAAGAAAAATCAACAACGTGATATTTTAAATCAATTTGAAACGGCGCGACTTAATCATCATACCAGCGCTCAAGCGGTACCGATTCGTTATTGCTATGTGGCTTGGAGCATTATTAAGCTGGACGGTAAAATTTTATTTTATCAGCGTGAAGATACACAAAAACGCCATGATAAACGTGCGGGCGATTATGGTTTAATGGGTGGGCGAGCTAATCAAAACGATATTCCTTTAGTTGAAAAAAATATGTTACTCAAAGCCTTGCAGTCCCCTCGTTCTGAAATAATTCAACGCGCCTTACCCACTACATTACAAAGAGAGTTGCGAGAGGAAGCGGAATTGCTTTTTGATGAGCACTATACTTTCCATCGCTGGCGACGTTTAGCACCTTATCAGCAAGTACAGGGTGCAGCACCCAATCATGCTTTGACGGAATATTATTTGGATATTTTCCAGATTGATTTAACACTGGCAGGCTACCTGCATTTACAGCATAAAGTGCAAACGGATGAGCGGCTCGTTTGGTTTACGATTGATGATATGATACAGGGTGCAACAGTGGATGGAAAAATCCCCTATATCAAAGCGCTGTATGATGATTTTTCTGGTGACCGTACGTTACTTGCCACTGAGTTAAAGGCGTTGCCGGAGAGCTTTACCAATAAACACCATTTTCAGCCTAAAAAATACGGGCTAACATTGCCTTTAGATTGTAATGAACCCATTATGGCTGGCGTGTTAGGTAAAGAAAAACCGTTGGATTTAAAGTTATCAGTAAGACAGTTGCAACTCTTATTAGGTTTGGCTGCGCATTTACGCGATTTTGAATTTGTAGAACTGGATGAAAATATCACTTTACATCCTTTTGGCTGGTTTGAAATCACTAAAGGATCAGCTCTAAAAGATGAATTTCAAGCACTTGCTGATTTAGTCAATCAAACGGATTTAGTGATAGAGAATTATCAAGATCAGATATTTCGTTTATCTATTACGCCTAATGCGGTATCTTTTGATGTAAAATTGTTCTCTTTCATAGTTGAGAAAACAAGCTTAACGAGCGTTCAATCTAAAATACCAATTTCAATTCAGCGCAAGTCTTTTACTACTGCGATGGGTGATATTAAAGAAAAGGCAGAAGGGTTCAAAATATCTATTCAGTCAGCAAATGACTGGAAATCTTTATCTGAAACACATCTTTCTACTGAACGTGAGGATGCTGTAAAAATTGAAGATACTTATAAAAAAGGGTTGCATAAAGACTTGAAATTTTTAGCCTTGGGGTTGCGCGGTTTGATACGTAGAGATTCGGGCATGATAAAATTTAATATACGATACGTCTCTCAATAAAGTGATTAAATCTACTGTCTGCTTAAAAATTCTGTTTAATCTGTATAGTATCTTTTTCGCTTGATCTGTTTCCATAATGGAAACTTTCCGATTGTCTTAACGCATGGCTTAGCTAAAACACACTCTAAAAATCAATACTGCTGAATTTTTCCTAACGCGAATATAGGTCACACCCAAAAGAATAATTCTTGTCATACTCTTCCCAAGTAATTTGCTTTTTATTCACTTATAATAGTATCCATGTTATTTTTGTGTACAGCCCGTGCGTATAATTCGGCTGTAAACAAGCATAGATCAATAAAAACAGAATAATATACTTAAATACTATCAATCAGTTATGAATAACAAAAAAACAATAAGAATACTATTTGTTTGCATGGGCAATATCTGTCGCTCACCCAGCGCAGAAGGTGTATTTAA
>CAZDLV010000106.1:0-7735 GCA_964506345.1 uncultured Rhodobacterales bacterium
GGCATGGTCACGGCCTGTTTCACCGCCGCAATCGCGGCCCAGTCGGCAGACCCCTTGTAAAACTGGCAGCGCGTGCGCCCGTGCACGGTCACCATCTGCACGCCCGCTTCCTCGGCACGGCGCGCAATATCCGGTGCGTTCAGGCAATCGTCATCCCAGCCAAGCCGCATCTTCAGCGTCACCGGCACATCCACCGCCGCCACCACCGCCTCGATCAGCGACAGCGCGTGATCCGGCGCTTTCATCAAGGCCGAACCGGAATAGCCGCTGGTCACCCGTTTCGCCGGACAGCCCATGTTGATGTCGATTATCCGCGCCCCCTGCCCTTGCAGCATCCGCGCGCACTCCCCCATCCATCCGGCCTCGCGCCCTGCGATCTGCACGGCGGTGCGGCTGCCGTCCAGCCCCAGTTCCGCGCGCAAATGCGGCGTGCTGCGTGCCTGCACCATTTCCTGACTGGCGATCATCTCGGACACCACCAGACCGGCGCCGAACCCCTGCACGATGTTGCGGAACGGCAGATCGGTGATCCCCGCCATCGGCGCCAGAATCACAGGGGGACCAAGTGGTATATTTCCAAGCGTTATCGCCAATTTGCCTATTCCTTGAGCAGATTCACCCCGACATACACCAACTATTATTCCGCGACAATGGTTGAGGGCGGCGGCGCCATGCTCTAAACCGATGCCATGAAAACAGCAGCCCTGATAGTTGCCGCAGGCCGCGGCACCCGCGCCGGTGGCGATGTGCCGAAACAATATCGCGTCCTTGGCGGTATCACCGTCCTGCGGCGCACCATCACCGCCCTGCTCTCGCATCCCGGCGTGGACGCGGTGCAGGTGGTCATCCACCCGGACGACGCCGGCCGCTATGCCATTGCCACCAGCGGTATGGCAGGGGTTCTTCCCTCGGTCTTTGGCGGCGCGCAGCGGCAGGATTCGGTCCTCAAAGGGCTGGAGGCGCTGGAACAACATGCCCCCGAAACCGTGCTGGTCCACGACGCGGCGCGCCCCTTTGTCAGCCATACGGTGATTTCCGGCGTTCTGGCGGCGCTGGAAACCCACAAGGCCGCCTTCCCCGCCCTGCCGGTGGTCGATGCCCTGTGGAAGGGCGGGCGCGGCCGTATTCTGGCCGAGCAACCGCGCGACAGCCTCTATCGTGCGCAAACCCCGCAAGGCTTTCGCTTTGACGCCATCCTGCGCGCACACCGCGCCGCCACTGCCCCGGCGCTTGACGATGTGGCGGTGGCGTTTGCGGCCGGATACAAGGTCGCGATCACCGAAGGCGCGCCGGAAAATTTCAAACTCACCACGCCCGCCGATTTCAAACGGGCGGACAAAATGCTGGACACCCACATGGATATTCGCACCGGAAACGGCTTTGATGTGCATAAATTCACCGACGGCGACCACGTCACCCTGTGTGGCATCCGCATCGCGCATGACCAATCGCTTGCCGGACATTCCGACGCCGATGTGGCCATGCACGCCGTCACCGACGCCATCTTCGGCGCGCTGGCCGAAGGCGACATAGGCCAGTGGTTCCCGCCGGACGAGGACGAATGGAAAGGCGCCAACTCCGCCATTTTCCTGACCAAAGCGGTAGAACGCGCCGCAGCGCGCGGTTTCACCATCTCCAACGTCGATTGCACCATCATCTGCGAACGTCCCAAAATCGGCCCGAACGCCCTGAAAATGCGCGAGCGCATGGCGCAACTGCTGGCCATTCCCGCCGGCCGCGTCTCGGTCAAGGCGACCACTTCGGAAAAACTCGGATTCACCGGCCGCGGCGAGGGTATCGCCGCCATGGCCACAACAACACTGGTAAAATCATGACACGGCTTATCACAACCTTTTTCGGCATCGGCCTTCTGCCCAAGGCCCCCGGCACATGGGGCAGCGCCGCCGCCATTCCGGTGGCGTGGATCCTGCACGGGCTGCTCGGCTTTCCGGGCCTGTTCATCGCCACCATCGCCGCCTTTCTGCTCGGCTGGTGGGCCGTCAGGATCGAGACCGCAGGCAAGGACGACACCGACCCCGCGGAAATCGTGATTGACGAGGTCGTCGGCATCTGGATCGCCCTGCTGCCGCTTTCCTACGGCATGTGGGCCAACGAGCAGCCGCAATGGCTGTTCCCCTACCCCGGCTGGGTCACGGCCTTCATATTCTTCCGTCTGTTCGACATCTGGAAACCCGGTCCCGTCGGCTGGGCCGACCGCAAGCACACACCGCTCGGCGTCATCCTTGACGACGTGATCGCAGGGCTGATGGCCGCTGTCGTGGTGATGGCGGCTGCCGGAATTTACCACGGGCTGATCCAGTGATCGGGTTCTCGCAGCTTGCCGCCGACGTGCTGGCCGCCTGCAAGGCGCGCGGCTGGATGGTGACGACAGCCGAGAGCTGCACCGGCGGCATGATTGCCGCCGCCCTGACCGATATCGCCGGTTCCTCCGCCGTTGTCGATCGCGGCTTTGTCACCTATTCCTATCCGTCCAAAACCGCCCTGCTCGGCGTGCCCGAAACCATGCTGCGCGACCACGGCGCGGTTTCCGAACCGGTCGCCCGCCAGATGGCCCTTGGCGCGCTGGCGGCCTCGGACGCCGCCCTAAGCGTTGCCGTCACCGGAGTCGCCGGACCCGGTGCGGACGGCGACAAACCCGAAGGCCGCGTCTGGTTCGCCGTTGCCACCGCTGACGGCGTGAAAACGTCGATCCGCGAGTTCGGCCCGCTCGGGCGCGACGCGGTGCGCATGGCCACGGTGGAAACCGCCCTGACGCTACTGCGGGACAAAGCGGCGCGCTGACCGGCGGCCGGCACGCTTAAACCAGCGCACGGCCCTGCACATAATGGCCGTAAACGGTAATCATCAAACTGAAACCGATCATCAGCTTCGCCCAGCCGAATACCGAATTCCAGACCACCGACAGCGGCAACACCGACTGCACAAGCGGCGTGACGACATATTCGATCACCGTCGTTCCCGCCACAAACGACAGATACATCACGACAATCGAAACCCCGGCTTTTGCCGTCGCCCGCCACGCTTGCCGGAACGTCATCGGCCGCCCGAGGATGTCACCGGACAACGCCGGGCACAGCCGGTAGAAAAAGATCGCGAACACCATTGCCGCCGCCCCCAGATAGGCCCCGACAGTCCGCACCGCCAGCATATGCCCCGTCAACAGAACATTCGCGGCCCCCGCAATCACCAGCATCGGTATCACCACCGCTGCCGCAATCTGGCCGGCCCGCCAAAGGTAGGCCGGCAGAATATCACCGTAGTATACGGGCAAAATGCCGTCAGGGTGTTCGCCGACAAAAACATACCGGTGGAATGCAATCGCGATCCACGAACTGGAAACGAAAAATACAGCCAGATAAACAAGAAACCACAGCGCATAAACCTTCGGCTCTATCGGTCCCTGCCCGATACTGCGCGCAATATCGGGGAATTCTTCCAGAATTGCCTGCGGCAGATACAGCAGCGCGGAAATGCGCACCAGCGGGCCGAAATTCCCGAACACCTGCATTATCGAGTGCCGAAGCAGTTTCCAACCGAGCATCCGGCCCCTCCGTTGATATGAATCACAGTCTGACACAATACCCCGCCGGCGACGCGCTTCAAGAAGGTAATTGACCACAAACCGGATTTCTGTGCGCCATCCGATGCGGCCCGAATATGTGGCGCCATTATAGAACTGCCCGGTTTTTCATCACAGCCCAAAAATTCCGCCCATTTATTAATCGCCGGCGCGACAAACCGCCCGAAATTGGCGCTTTCACCATCCCGGCACCCGAAAATTCCGCTATTTCAACGGCGAAACCGCCAACAAAGGCGGGCGCAATAAAGGGAATACAGATATGGTTGGCGCAGATACCGCTTGGATCATCGTGGCTACGGCCCTCGTTCTTTTCATGACATTGCCCGGACTGGCGCTGTTTTACGGCGGGCTGGTGCGGTCGCGAAATGTCCTTTCCGTCCTGATGCAGACGATGTCTATCGCCAGCCTGATGACGATCCTGTGGCTGGCGGCAGGCTATTCCATCGCCTTCGGTCCGGCCGATGGCGGCTTGTGGGGCGGCCTCTCCAAGGCCTTCCTCGGCGGCGTTGACGCCAACGCCCTGACCGGCACCATCCCCGAGGTGCTGTTCTTTGCCTTCCAGATGACCTTCGCCATCATCACCCCCGCCCTGATCGTCGGCGCCTATGTCGAGCGGATATCCTTCGCCTTTGTTCTCGCCTTTTCCGGCCTGTGGATGTTGCTGGTCTACGCCCCCGTCGCCCATTGGATCTGGGGCGGCGGCTTCCTGTCCGATGGCGGCATTTTCGGCGCGGTCGGCGCGCGCGACTTCGCCGGCGGCATCGTGGTGCATGAAACCGCCGCGCTGGCCTCGCTGGTCATTGCCTTTATCCTCGGCCCGCGGCGCGACAAATCGAAACCGCCGCATAATCCGGGCATGGTGATGATCGGTGCCTCGATGCTCTGGGTCGGCTGGTTCGGCTTCAACGCCGGATCGCAACTGGCCGCCGACGGCGGCGCGGCCATGGCGCTGGTGGTCACGCATATTTCCGCCGCCACCGCCTCGCTCACATGGGTGTTATACGAGAAAATCCGCTACGGCACCGCCTCGCTCCTCGGCCTCGCCACGGGGGCCATCGCCGGCCTTGCCTCCATCACCCCCGCCTCGGGCTTCGTCGGCCCGGTAGAGGCCCTGATCATCGGCGCCATTGCCGGTATCCTCACGCAAGAGGCCGTCAACATCGTCAAGAACAAAATCAAGATCGACGACACGCTGGATGTGTTCGCGGTGCATGGCGTCGGCGGCATCTTCGGCACCATCATGATCGCGGTCTTCGGCGCCGGCGCATGGGGCGCGCAACTCGGCACGTTGGCGATAGTCGGGGTGTTCACGCTGGTCGTCACCACGATCATCATCAAGGTTCTGCAAATCTTCCTGAAAATCCGCGTCAGTGCCGAAGACGAGTCCACCGGACTCGACCTGTCCTCCCACGGCGAGCGCGCCTACGACCTGACATCATAAAGCCTTGCGGCGCGGGCTAAACCAGCTCGCGCCCTTCGACGTAGTGGCCATAGATAGTGGTCAGCAAACTGATACCCAGCATCATTTGCAGCCAGCCGGATACGGCAGTCCACACGAACGACACGACCGTAACCCCGTCAAACCCGCCGTTGCGCGTCATTATCATCGTCAGCGCGTTGACCACGGCCAGCAGGATAACAATAACCAGTATCGCCCCGAACGAACCGCGCGTCGCCCGCCATGATTCCCCCATGGGAATGGGCTTGCCAAGCGCCGTCGCCGGCAGGATCGCACACAACCGGTAAAAGAAAAACATCGCGGCCAGCGAGGAAATAAACGGCACGGCAAGCATTATGTATATCGACGTCGCCGCCTCGCCCCCCCCGAACAGCGCGCTGGCCATCCCCAGAATCATGCCAACGACAAATGACGGAATGATGATAACCAGCCCCAGCAAAAAACCGCGCCAGAAATACGACAGCATCTGCGCGCCGTGAAACTTCGGCAATATTCCGGTGACCTGCTCGCCCGTCAGCACAAACCGGTGCCATGCAACAGCAATCCACGTTCCGGTAATCACGAACACGAACATGAACATCCCGGCATATAAAACCGCCCCCGGCTGCATGATCCAGCTACCGTTCGCCATATTGCCAAACGTATTCAGCCCGTACATCGTTACCGCAAGTTGCGGCAAATACAACAAGGCGGAAATCCGCATTGCTTCGGAAAAATTACCGAAAATCTGCATCACTGTGTGGCGAATAATCTTCCAGCCCTGCATCGGGACCTCCATCATAGAGAATCAAGGCCATAACTTTACCACGCAAACCGGTCTTCACAAGAATGTTATTCGCCGTATAGCTGATCGGCCCGCACCTCGAACGCCCGCACGATCCGTTGCATCGCCTCGTTGAACACCACGCCGATCACCGCCTGCAACATCGCGGACTTGAATTCGAAATCGACGAAAAAATCCACCTCGCAGGTGCCGTCCTCCAGCGGCGTGAACTGCCAGTGGTTGTTCAGATAGCGGAACGGCCCGTCCAGATACTCCACGTCGATCCGGCGCTCGTCGGGGTAAAGCGTCACGCGCGAGCCGAATTTCTCGCGGAACAGCTTGAACGAGATCACCAGGTCGGCGTCCAGCACCTCGGCCCCGCCGGCCTGTGGTGTCCGCTTGCGGATACGCGCGCCCACACACCACGGCAGGAACTGCGGATAGGCGTTGATATCGGCAATCAGATCATACATCTGTTGCGCGCTGTGCGGCATGACACGTTTTTCGGCATGGGTCGGCATCGGGGTCTCTTCAACATCAAAACAGGAATTTCCGCGCCGCTATGGAAACCGGGGCGGTATTGGTGTCTAAATGCGCCATGACCGCATGAATCGCAAGGGTGAGAGCATGGACCATTCAAATTATGTCATCGACGAGATGATCTCGGCCAAATCCATCGCCGCGCGGGTGGAATCGCTGGCGCGCGAGATTTCCGAACATTTCGCCGACACCGACAAGCTGATCGTGATCGGCCTGCTGCGCGGATCGTTCGTGTTCATCGCCGACCTTGCGCGCGAGCTTGACCTGCCGTGCGAGATCGACTTCCTCGAAACCTCCTCCTACGGCAATTCCACCGAGAGCAGCCGCGAGGTCCGCATCCTGAAAGACATCCGTGGCGAGATCGAAGGCCGCGACGTGCTGGTGGTCGAAGACATCGTCGACACCGGCCACACCCTGAAACAGGTGACCGAGATGTTGCGGACCCGCAACCCGAAACGCCTGAAAATCTGCGCCTTGCTCGACAAACCCTCGCGTCGCGAGGTCGATATTTCCGCCGACTGGATCGGATTCGAGATCCCCGACAAATTCGTCGTTGGCTACGGCATCGACTACGCGCAACGCAACCGCAACCTCGACCACATCGGCGCGGTGCGGTTTATCGACGACTGATTTACCGAAAATTTACCTTTGCACTCTATAACCCTTCCTCGCCGGGCAGGGCTTAAAACGTCCAAACGGGGTATTCGCGCCGGGCAACGCAGACAACCAGGACTTACCGTCCAGTTTCGGTAGCGTCTTGATGGCAAAAGATTCTACCGGATGACACCGGTACTGGACAACCGGCGCGATGCTCCGCTTTTTTCCGATATATCCACCCCGATATATCCAACAGGGTTCCCGGCGAACCCTCCCGAGATTCCCCCCCGAAAAGGCGCGGTTTCCCCCGAACGCCCTATTTTTTGTGCGTTTTTTGCGCCAGAGCCGCCAGATCACGGGCAATGGCGAAGGCCCCCCTGATCTTGTCGGCGTTGCTGTTCCAGTCGCGGCGCACCACGATTTTGTTGTCGCGCACCTTGGCCAGCCCCTTTTGCGCATGGATGAATTCCACCAGCCCCGCCGGATTGGCGAACTTGTCCATATGAAACTGGATCGTCGCCCCCTTCGGCCCGCCGTCCAGCTTGGCAATACCCGCACGACGACAGGCCGATTTGATGCGCACGATGTTCAACAGCGTATTCACCTCGCGCGGCAGCTTGCCGAAACGGTCGATCAGCTCGGCGGCAAATCCCTCCAGTTCCACCTTGGTGGACAGGGCCGACAGGCGCCGGTAAAGGCCCAGCCGGATATCCAGATCAGGCACATAATCCGCCGGAATCAGCACCGGAACGCCAAGGTTGATCTGCGGCGCCCA
>CAZDLV010000107.1:0-7621 GCA_964506345.1 uncultured Rhodobacterales bacterium
CCGCAGAACCAGAATTCATCGGTGGCCGGATCGCCGATCGGCCATTTGCAGGTGCGTTCGGTCAGCTGCATCAGGGTCAGTTTTTTGGCTTTTTTCTCGATCTTGGCGACGTTGGCCAGTGCCTCGGCGCTGATTTCCGAGGCCGAGGGTTGTGGCGGCAAGGGTTTGCCGGCGGTGATGATCGGACGTTTGCGCGGGATGTCGCGGACCGCCGGAATTTCGGTTTTGGTTTTTAGCGCCGGTGCCGGTTTGGAGGTGTCGCGCGGCGGGGTGACCGGTGGGGTGTTGGCGGGCTTTGGTTTGGATTTGGCCGTGTCGGCCGCCGGTTTGGTCGCCGGTTTGGCTGCGGATTTTGCCGTGGCCTTGCCCGCACCCGTGGTCCGGTTGGACAGGCCGAGGCGATGCACCTTGCCGATCACGGCGTTGCGGGTGACGCCGCCGAGTTCCTTGGCGATCTGGCTGGCGCTTTTGCCCTCGCCCCACATTTTTGTCAGCGTCTCGACGCGGTCTTCGGTCCAGGACATGGTGTCTCCGTCATAATTCACACCCCCGAGGGCGCAGAGTCTGCGCCCCTTGGTGTCCGGCAGTGCAGGTTTGGGGGCTATTTCGATGTTGGCCCTATTGTAACCCTTGTGCGCCCAGATACAAGGGCGCAAGCGGGCGGGGGGTTACAGGGGCAAAACGCGCTGTTCCTCGATCGCTTCCATCGCGAAGTAGGAGGTGACGGAGTCCAGCTCCACCCCCTCGATCAGGCGCTGGTAGACGGCGTCGTAGCTGGCCATATCCTGTGTCACCACTTTCAGCAGGTAGTCGTAGTCGCCGCCGATGCGGAAAAAATCCACCACCTCGGGCAGGGTGGAGACGTGGCGGCGGAATGCCTTGAGCCAGTCGGCGGAGTGGTGGCGGGTGCGGATCATCACGAACACCACCAGCCCCAGCCCCAGTTTCTGGCGGTTCAGGCGCACGGTCGTCCCCCGGATGATGCCCGAGGCGTTCAGCGCCTGCAACCGCCGCCAGCAGGCGTTTTGCGACAGACCGATTTTTTCGGCCAGTTCGCGTTGCGACAACGACGAATCGGTTTGCAGGGCCGCAAGCAGGGCGCGGTCAATATGATCTGGTTTATTGGCCTTCATGTGGTCATTTGACACGAAAACTTGCTTTTGTGCAATGTAATTGATAATGATTATTGCCGGTTTATCGGGTCATATCCTGTCAACAGAAGGAATGACACAATGAGCCTGAATATTTTTCGTGAAATGCTGGACTATGAAAACCCCGTTGCGGCGTTGCGGGCGGGGATTATCGGCGAGGGCGTGATGATCCCCGGTGCGGGCGGTGATGTGCCGCTGGTGTATGCGGACTACGTTGCCTCGGGGCGGGCCTTGCGGGTGGTGGAGGATTTCGTCGCCGCGCATGTGCTGCCGTTTTATGCCAATACGCATACGGATGCCTCGTTCACCGGCGCCTATTCCACCCGTTTGCGCGAAGAGGCGCGGGCAGAGATTGCGCGGCTGACCGGGGCGAAAGACTGCGCCGTGATTTTTTCGGGATCGGGGGCGACGTCGGGGTTGAACCGGCTGGTGGCGTTGCTGGGTGTGAACGAGGCGGCGCGGCCGGTGGTGTTTATCGGGCCTTACGAGCATCATTCCAACCTGTTGCCGTGGCGCGAGAGCAAGGCCGAGGTGGTGGAAATTCCCGAAGCGCCCGAAGGCGGGCCGGATCTGGCGGCGCTGGAGGCGGCGTTGCGGGAGCACGCGGACGCGGATTTGAAAATCGGCAGTTTTTCGGCGGCGTCGAATGTGACGGGGATCATTACCGACACGACCCCGGTGACGCGGATGCTGAAGGCGCACGGGGCCTTGTCGATCTGGGATTATGCCGGTGGTGCGCCTTATCTGTCGATCGACATGGCGACGGGAACGGATGCGGAAAAAGACGCCGTTGTGGTGTCGGCGCATAAATTTCCGGGCGGGCCGGCGGCGTCCGGTGTGCTGATCGTGCGCGAGGCGGCGGTGAAACGCACCACGCCGACATGGCCCGGCGGCGGGACGGTGTCGTTTGTGTCGCCGTGGGACCATGATTATCTGGACGGTTTGGCGGAGCGCGAGGAGGCCGGCACCCCGAACGTGGTTGGCGATATCCGCGCGGCGCTGGTGTTTATGGTCAAGGATGCCATCGGGCAGGCGACCATCGAGGCGCGCGAGGCGGCGTTGAACCGGATGGCGATCGACGGTTGGGGCAACAATCCGCAGATGCGTCTGCTGGGGGTGGAGCATCCGCACCGGCTGCCGATATTCTCGTTCCTTGTGGTGGACAAGGCGGGGGTGGCGGTGAATGCGCAGGTGTTCACGCGGATGTTGAGCGATATCTACGGCATTCAGGCGCGCGGCGGCTGTGCCTGTGCCGGACCTTACGGGCATCGTTTGCTGGGGGTGGATCATGATGCCTCGGATGCGCTGCGCTGCGAGGTTCTGGCTGGCAACAGCGATGTGAAGCCGGGGTGGGTGCGGCTGAATTTCAGCTATCTGATGAGCGACGACACGGCGCGCTATATCATCGACAGCGTCAATGATCTGGTTGCCGGTCTGGAGAGCCACCTGGGCGCATATGGTGACGTGGTGACCGACGCAGCCTAGGCGGTGGCCGGCCGGCCGGAGTGGTCGATCAGCCGGTCGGCAAGGCCGGCGCCGACCCAGAAAAACGTCAGCGCCACCCAGGCGGTAGCGGCGAAGGCGGATGTGCCGGTGACGCCGTTGCCGATGGCGCAGCCCCCCGCCAGCATACCGCCGAAGCCCATCATCGCCGCGCCGCTGAGGTAGCGCCGCATGGAGGCGCCGCCCTCGAACCCCTGCAATTTCAGTTCGTGCGTGAAGTAGGCGGCGAGGAAGGCACCGATGAACACGCCCGGGACCAGCCCGATGGCGAAGTTCAGCACACGGCTGTAATCGAGGAAATACATCAGCGTGTTGGCCGAAGGGCCGGTGAAGGTGATGCTTTCGATCGAGGTGGGGTCGAAGCTGACCTGTGCCAGCGAATAGGTGGCGAACCAGCCGAGCGCCACGGAAAACCCGACGCCCGAGGCCATGAACAGCACCATCCAGCCGACGCGGTTTTTATAGGCGACATAGACGGCATAGGCCGCGAATGCGAGGCCGAGCGCGATGCCGGTGCCGTCGGGCAGGCCGAAATAGGACAGCAGTTCGATATTGGCCCCGTCGGGCGTGATCCACAGGCCGGCCAGCAGGTCGCGCAGCGGTGACAGCCAGCCGTGCAGGGTCATTTGGGCGAACACGGCGAAGACAAGGCCCGAGATCACCGCGCGCAGGTTTCCGGTGGCGGCCAGCACCAGCAGGCGGCCGGAACAGCCGCGCGCCAGCACCATGCCGACGCCGAACACCAGACCGCCGATAACAGCACCGGAAAACGATCCGGGGACGGCCAGAATACGGGCCTGGTCCAGGGAAATCAGGTCAAGGAAAACCGCCCCTTGTGTCCATGCCATTGCCGTGGCGAAGGTCAGCAGCCAGACGGCGACCTTCGGGCCGATATGGCCGCGCGCGAATTCCACCGTGGCGGCACGCAGGCAGAACCGCGAGCGCTGCGCCGCGACGCCGAAGATAATGCCGACGGCAAGGCCGGCGATTGCTTTGGCTGTGTCTTCGCCGAAAAAGTCGAGCAGGGCTATGAAATCCATTGGTGGCTCCGGTATCTATACATTTGCGCATTTGAATATGTTAAACTGCTCGCATATTCCTTGATGTATGTCACGCAAAAGTGAGTTCGCATCTGGCCAGTGCCGCGCGAAGCGGGTATGGGGGGGTATGCGAAAGTCCACGATGTCTTTGGCGGCCGCTTCGGCGTTGCCGTTCTGGCGCCGCCCGACCGCCTTGCTGGTGGTGATGGCCGCCGCGATGCCGTTGGCGTTTTCCACATGGAATGCGCTGCTGAACAATTTTGTTATCGAGCGGGTCGGGTTCGACGGGATCGACATCGGCTGGTTGCAGTCGGTGCGCGAGATCCCCGGGTTTCTGGCTGTCGGGGTGATTGCCCTGCTGATGTTCATGCGCGAGCAGGTGTTGGGGCTGGTGGCGCTGATGATGCTGGCGGTTGCGGTGATGATCACGGCGCGGTTTCCGAGCTTCGAGGGCTTGTTGGTCACGACGATGATCAGCTCCATCGGGTTCCATTATTATGAAACGGTCAACCAGTCGTTGCAGTTGCAGTGGATACCCAAGGACAAGGCGCCGCAGGTGCTGGGCTGGATCGTGGCGGCGGGGTCGGCGGCGTCATTGACCGCTTACGGGGTGCTGGTGATCGGCTGGAAGGCGTTCGACTGGTCCTATAACGCGGTGTATCTGGCCGGTGGCGGGGCGACGGCGGTGATCGTGGTGATTTGCTGGTTGTTGTATCCGCAATTCGAATCGCCGCATGTGCAGCACAAGACGATGATCCTGCGGCGGCGGTATTGGTTGTATTACGCGCTGCAATTCATGGCGGGGGCACGGCGACAGATTTTTGTGGTGTTCGCGGCGTTTATGATGGTCGAGCATTTCGGGTTCAAGGTGAACGAGGTCACGGCGCTGTTTCTGATCAACTATATCGCCAACATGGTTTTCGCGCCGTTGATGGGCAAGGCAATCGGCAAGATCGGCGAGCGGTTTGCCCTTATGTTCGAATATACCGGTCTGGTGCTGGTGTTTGCGGCTTACGGCGGGATTTACTATTTCGGCTGGGGGGTGGTGGTCGGTGCGGCGCTGTATGTGATCGACCATCTGATGTTTGCGCTGGCGTTTGCGTTGAAAACCTATTTCCAGAAGATCGCGGACCCGAAGGATATTGCCCCGACGGCGGCGGTGGCCTTTACCATCAACCATATTGCGGCGGTGTTTTTGCCGGTGTCGCTGGGGTATTTATGGGTGACTTCGCCGGGGATGGTGTTTGTGCTGGCGGCGGGGATGGCGTTGACCTCGCTGCTGCTGGCGCTGATGATCCCGCGCCATCCCGAGCCGGGGCGCGAGACGGTGTTTGCGGTCTGGCGGGCGAAGCGGGCGACGGTGGTTTAGGTTTCCGGCCTGTCCCCGAGCAGGTAGCGCGGACCGGCCCCCTTTTGCGCGGCGCGGTCGGCCGGATTGTATAGTGCGCAGCTTTGCAGCGACAAACACCCGCAGCCGATGCAGCCATCGAGATTGTCGCGCAGACGTTCGAGGGTTTCGATGCGGGCATCGAGGGCCTCGCGGAAGCGGAGGGAGATGCGGTTCCAGTCTTCTTTCGTCGGGGTGCGGTTGTCGGGGAGGCGGTCGAGTTCCTCGCGAATCCGGCTGATCGAGAAACCGAATTGCTGGGCGATCAGCACAAAGGACAGGCGGCGGATGTCGGAGCGCATAAACCGCCGCTGCCCGCCCGCGTTGCGCTCGGGTTTCACCAGCCCCTGTTGTTCGTAGTAGCGGATAGCCGAAACCGCGAGTCCGGTGCGTCGCGCCAGATATCCGATGGAAAGACCGTATTTTGGTTGCTGCACAGGATGCTCCGAAAAATTTCTTGACCTAAAGTCAGGTTAAGGAATTACCAAGAGAATCGCAACGACGCAAAAAAGGAGATGATCATGCAGGCAGCAATGCTCGAACACGTCAATGTCACTGTCAGCGATCCGGCGAAAACCGCGCGGATGCTGGAAACCCTGTTCGGATGGCGCACCCGCTGGCACGGGGATGCGATGAGTGGCGGGACGACCTATCATGTCGGGACCGACGATACCTATGTGGCGGTGTATTCGCCGGCCGGGCAGACAGCGCCGGTTGACAGCAGTTATGCGCTGCGCGGCGGCCTGAACCATATTGCCGTGGTGGTCGATGATCTGGACCGGACCGAAGAACAGGTCAAGGATATGGGATTTGTGCCGATGAACCACGGGGATTACGAACCGGGGCGGCGGTTCTATTTCCGCGACCATGACGGGATCGAATTCGAGGTGGTATCCTATTGATCCTGCCCCGCTCTCGTCCGGTCAATTCGGCGAGAGCGGGGTTTTGTTCCGGGCGGGGCTGTGGAATAAAACAGGGAAACCGGAGCGGAGGCCCCATGTTTGGAAGACCGAAGAAAACCGACATCCCGTCACCGGCCGAGGCATTGCCCGGCCGTCCCGACCCGATTCTGACCGACGAGCGGCATTTCGTGAACGGGCGCGCCCTGAAGCCGCCGTTTCCGGCGGGGATGGAATGCGCCGTTTTCGGCATGGGCTGTTTCTGGGGTGTCGAGCGGATGTTCCGGGGGATGGACGGGGTCTGGGTGACTTCGGTCGGGTATAGCGGCGGGCATACGCCGAACCCGACTTACGAGGAAGTATGCAGCGGACGCACCGGCCATAACGAGGTGGTGCAGGTGGTGTTCGATCCGGCCGCGGTGTCCTACGAGGCCTTGCTGAAAGTATTCTGGGAAAACCACGACCCGACGCAGGGGATGGCGCAGGGCAATGACTGCGGCACGCAGTATCGCTCGGGTATCTACACGGCGGATGCGGGGCAACAGGCGGCGGCGGAGGTCTCGCGCACGGTGTTCCAGAAGGCGCTGGATGAAAAGGGTTACGGGAAAATCACCACGGAAATCCTGCCGGCGGGGCCGTATTATTATGCCGAGGGTTACCACCAGCAATATCTGGCGAAGAACCCGCAGGGCTATTGCGGTATCGGCGGCACGGGGGTGCGTTGTCCGATCGGCTTGACCTGACGCGCCGCTTTGCCTATCGCCTGTGGCAAAGGAGAAACCGATGCCGACATATACTGCCCTGACCACCCTGCGCGACAAATCCAAGGCCGAGGCTTTGGGCGAGATGCTGGAACGTCTGGATCCCGCCCCCACCGGTGTTGGCGTGTCCGAGGTGGAGGACAACACGGACCATTGGGAGGTCGGCGGGTATTTCATTGAAAAGCCGGACGAGGCGGGGCTGGCGTTGCTGGCGACGTTGCACGGTGCGCGCCCGTTTGCGGTGTCGGAACTGGAGGACCGCGACTGGGTCGCGCAGGTGCGGCGTGCGCTGGTGCCGGTGGTTGCCGGGCGCTTCGTGGTGTTTGGCGGGCATAACCGCGACGAAATCCCCGACAATCTGGTCAAGCTGGAGATCGAGGCGGCGTTGGCGTTCGGCACCGGTCATCATGCCACGACGCAGGGGTGTCTGTTGTCGCTGGATGCGCTGGTAACACAGGGGATGGTGGCGACCAATGTTGCCGATATCGGGGCGGGAACGGCGGTGCTGGCGATGGCGGCGGCCTCGGTCTGGCCCTGTGCGACGGTGGCGTCGGATATCGATCCGGTGGCTACGGTGACAGCGGCGGAGAATATCGCGGCGAACGGGTTGCGCGGGCGGATCACGACCTGCACTGCGGTCGGGTTCCGGCATCCGGCGGTGCGCAAGGCGGCGCCTTTCGATCTGGTGTTCGCGAATATTCTGGCCGGACCGTTGAAACGGCTGGCGCCTGATATGGCAAAACATACGGCGCGCGGATCCGTGGTTATCCTGTCGGGGATCCTGAACACGCAGGCGGCGGGAGTCGAGGCTGTCTACAAAGGCTGGGGGTTCCATCGTCGCGACAAACGGGTGATCGGCGAGTGGACGACGCTGACGCTG
>CAZDLV010000108.1:0-7620 GCA_964506345.1 uncultured Rhodobacterales bacterium
CAGGGCGGAAATCCGGCTAACCCGAAGGGCGTGGATATCGCTTCATTTCAGCGGCGTGCGCCGCTTGCCAATAGAACCACTATTGACGGCGCGTCGCAAACCGCTGATATATCGCGATATTCACGCTGGCGGCGCGGGGTTTACGGGTCACCGCCCTAGGCGGCGCACATCCTGAAAGGGGGCATCATGGCCGAAGACCTGAACAATCTCGACGAGCAAGAAGATGCCTATGCGATTACCCCGGACGTCGTGGATGCGGTGTTGCGCGCGGTGGACGAGGACTCGCAATCCGGCCTGCTGGCGATTTTCAATGATCTGCACGAAGCAGACATCGCCGATATCCTCGAACAGATCACTACCGAGGACCGCCGTCAGGTCATGCGCCTTTGGGGCGATCACGTTGACGGCGAGGTTCTGACCGAACTCGAAGAAGGGGTTCGCGACGAGATCATGGAGGAAACGCCGGACGAGGTTCTGGCGGAGGCCGTCAAGGATCTCGATACCGACGATGTGGTCTATCTGGTCGAGGATCTGGCCCCGCCGCAACAGGAAAAACTGCTTGAGCAGCTAGAGGATGCGGACCGTGTCGCGGTCGAACAATCGCTGCAACACGAGGAAGACACAGCCGGACGTCTGATGCAGCGCGAGATGGTGGTGGCGCCACAACACTGGAGTGTTGGCGACGCCATCGACTTCATGCGCGCGTCCGAGGACCTGCCGCAAGATTTTTATGACGTGATTGTCGTGGATTCCGCGATGCACCCCGTCGGAACCGTGCCGTTGGGCAAGTTGATGGGGGCCGGGCGCGATGTTCCGCTGACCGATTTGATGCACGATGATTTTCGTGCCATTCCCGTGGATCAGCCGGACGAGGACGTCGCCTATGCGTTCAACCAGTACCACATGGTATCGGCACCGGTGGTGGATAAAAACGGCCGTCTTGTCGGGGTGATTACCATCGACGACGCGATGGAAATTCTGGAGGACGAGGCCGAGGAAGACATGAAACGCCTGGCCGGTGTTGGCGACGAGGAACTGTCCAGTACCGTGTGGGAGATCACGAAACTGCGGTTCCCGTGGTTGGCGGTCAACCTGTTCACCTCGATCGTGGCGTCCTTTGTTATTGCCCAGTTTACCGATACGATCAATGCATTCGTTGCGCTGGCGGTGTTGATGCCGATCGTCGCCTCGATGGGCGGAAACGCCGGAACGCAAACCCTGACTGTTGCCGTGCGCGCGCTGGCGACGCGCGACCTGACCTCGGCTAATGCCTACCGGATCGTCTTGCGCGAGGCTCTTGTAGGGCTTGCCAACGGCACGATTTTTGCCTTTGTCATCGGTGTTATCGGGTTCCTGTGGTATGACAACTATCTTCTGGGGGTTGTTCTGGGGCTGGCGATGGTAGGAAACCTGTTTATGGCAGCGTTGGCCGGAATACTGGTGCCGATCAGCCTGGAAAAGCTGGGGGCGGATCCGGCGCTGGCTTCGGGGGCATTTGTCACCACCGTCACCGATATCGTCGGGTTCTTCAGTTTTCTCGGACTGGCCTCGGTGATATTGTTGTAGCGCTACGTCGGCAGGCGTAAAACTTCGGTCCGGCTGCCTTTTTGCAGGCGAACGGTGCTGTCGGTAATGGCGACAACTTTCCAGCGGTCCAGCGTATCGCCGATTTTCACCATCGTGTATTTCCCGCCGCGCCGCCGGATCAGGGCGCGATACGCCCCCGGTTTTCCGTAAACCCCGATCAGACTGGTGTCGTTCAGGTTAATGCCGTCGGTAATCGTCGCCTCGCGCGCGACGTTGGCATTGGTGGGCAGGCGAACCGTGCGCGGTGCGGCGGTATATTTCGGGGCGGTACGGGCGATCTCGGCAATCTTGGCCGCCAGTGTTTCGGCTTTGGCGGTGAAACCGGCGGCGCGATGCAGGGGCGGCGCAGCCCGAACGACAGCGGCACGCGACAACGCCGGATCATTTTGTGTGGCAATAACGACGACCGAGTCGGGGCGGGCCAGCGGGCGTGGCGGATTTTGTGGAACATCGGCCCCGCCGACGGTAACGGTGACGGCTGTCGGCGGTGTTACGGTGGTTTGTTCGCTCGCGGCTATCGCCCGCCCGCCCCGCAATATCGGCAACGTCGGCGGGCGGCCATTAATGACTCTGGCTGGCAGATTCTGCAAGGCGCTTATCGTAGCGGCATCCGGCACGACCGGTTTCGGGCGCGGGGCGGGGATGGCGACGCCGCCGCGCAGCAGCGGTAACGGTGTCGGGCGACCGGTGACAACAACCGGCGGAACCCGCTGCGCCGCCGCGATGCGGGCCTGACGAAGTTCGGCGGCATTGTTGGCGCGAACCTGCGTCAGCCCCATGCTGTCGTCGAGTTTCGCCAACTGGATTGACTGCGAAACCGTGGTTTTTTCCGCCGGCAGCGTGTCTGTGCGCACCGGTTTGGCAACATTGCGCAAACCCGCAGCTGCCGGGTTGAACGGGGTGATGCGGCGACCGGTAAACCGGCTTGGACGCGATGTGTCGGCCAGTGGCGTCAATGACGTGGACATCATCGGAAATCCGGTGGTTTCGGGTGCCGGCAGGCTGTCGGTGGCGGGGCGGACGGGCGGGGTCGGCGGGCTTTGCGGCAGGTCCGGGCCGGATTGGCGCGCGATTGCGGCCGGGGCCGCACCGGTTTCCAGATCCGAGCCAAGCGACGTTTGCCCGATCTGGGTGTCAAACACGGTGGCCGGTTGATCAACGGCCGGAACCGGCGACAAACCGTCGCCCGCGCTCACAGCGTTCGGGGCTACGCTCGGGGTCAGGTTGTTCAAACCGGTCGGCCGGATCGGCGCGCGCGGATCTTCGTTGGCGCTCAGGACCCGTTCCTCGGTGGCTTTTATGGCGGTACTGGGGTCGCGCGAAAAATCGATTTTTGTAAAGACCCAGTAGCCCGCCAGTCCGACCGCTGCCGTCAGCGTTGCGACCGAAACAAAATACCCCACTTTGCGCAAATCGACGGATCGTCGCGGTTCTTCATCGCCGCTGTCGCCAAAATACGGTTGCTGGGCAAACCCGTTGATGTGGCTGGCCGATGTTATGTCATCGGTGCCGAACCCGTATCCGCGCGCGAACCGTTTTGCCTCGGACAGAACCGACTCTTCGACCATCGCGACGACGGCTTTGCCGAACCCGTTATTTTCGCCAACCCTGATAACATACGACCCGCCGGGGACATCCGGATGCTCGGCCAGTGTCCGCGCGGCCTCCGCCTCGCGCGCATCGGGGTCGGTGGCGGAAACGGGGATTTCGACGGTCAGAACCTGCTCGGGCGGGATCCACAACTGGCTTCTGAAAAACCGCCCTTGCGCGGCGCGGGCCGTTGCCCGCATGGCGGCCATTTTTTTCGGCAGAAACGGGTCTGTCAGCGCCGAATACGCCAAACGCCGCCACTTGCCGTCATAGGACAGCTCGTGCAGCGTAATACCGTCCGTAGACAGTTCGAGTGCCAGAACCGGGCGCATATCTGTCCTTCACAAACCCAAAATCACCTCAAGCGAGCCTCTTTTGTTGCGCAAGAGGTATCGCCACCCCTTCATACGGAGTTTTACGCCAATTGTGGAGCCGTTTTTCACAGATCGGCATTTGTGCGCCGGATGTGGTCCGCTAAATCATGCCGTTGCCACGTTCAGCGCCTGATCCAGGTCGCGGATCAGGTCGTTTGCGTCCTCGGTTCCGATGGACAGGCGCACGACATCGGCGCTGGCGCCTGCCGCGTCCTGTTGCGCGGGCGTCAATTGCCGGTGCGTGGTCGAGGCGGCATGGATAATCAGGCTGCGGGTGTCGCCGAGGTTGGCGACATGGCTGAAAATTTCAACACTGTCCACCAATTTGACGCAAGCCTCGTAGCCGCCCTTGACCGCAAAGGTAAACAGCGCCCCTGCGCCCTTTGCATACAGCGCCCGCTTGCGGTCGAAATAGGGCGAGGAGGGCAGTCCGGCATAAGTCACAAACGTCACCCGTTCGTCATTTTCCAGCCACGCGGCGATTTTTTCGGCGTTTTGCACATGCCGTTCCATGCGCAGACTCAGCGTCTCTATTCCCATCAGGGTGTAATGCGCGGCTTGCGGGTTCAGTGTCATACCCAGATCACGCAGCCCGACCGCGATGCCGTGGAACGTATAGGCCAGTGCGCCGAAGGTCTCGTGAAACTTCAGCCCGTGATAGGCGGGCTCCGGCTGTGACAGCGACGGGAATTTATCCGACGCCGACCAGTCGAAATTGCCGCTGTCCACAACGGCACCGCCGGTTACAGTGCCGTTGCCGGTCAGGTACTTGGTCATGGAATGCACGACCAGCGTCGCGCCCATCTCGATCGGGCGGCACAGGTACGGTGTCGCCAGTGTATTATCGACGATCAGCGGCACACCCAGCGCCTCTGCGACGGCGGCTACGGCGGGAATGTCTGTCAGATAACCACCCGGATTCGAGATGCTCTCGCAGAAAACCGCCTTGGTATTGTCATCGGCGGCGGCATGAATTGCGTCAACATCGTCGAAATCGACAAAGGTCGCGGACCAGCCGAACCGTTTGATCGTCTGCCCGAACTGCGTGATCGAACCACCGTAAAGCCGCGTGGACACAACCACATTGTCGCCCGGCCGCATCAGGGGAAACAACGCCATAATCTGCGCCGCATGTCCAGACGAACAACACACCGCCCCGACGCCGCCTTCGAGTGTGGCAATACGTTCCTGCAACACCGACACCGTCGGGTTGGTCAACCGCGAGTAGATATAGCCGACCTCTTGCAGGTTAAACAGCGCCGCCGCATGGTCCGCATCGCGAAAGACGTAGGCGGTTGTTTGATATATCGGCGTCTGGCGCGCACCGGTTGCCGGATCCGGCCGGCTGCCGGCATGGATTTGCAAGGTGTCAAAGCCGTAAGGGGACGTGGTCATGATTTCCTCCGCGTTGTGGGGCGTGTTCCGGGATTTCCGTTATTTGCAAAGCGTCGCATATTCTGCCGATCCGTCGTCCGGTCCGACGCACAGGCGAAAACTGGCGGGCAGGGTGATGGTGCCGCCCACGATATACCCGTCTTGCGAACACGGGCTGTCGGGAATTCTGCCGCGCGCGGCATCGGCGCTGTCACCGCTTGCCAGAAACGCGAACCAGCTGTTCACCGGCATCTGTCGTGTTGTTTCGCCCAGCAGGGCCGTGTCCCAGACATCGACGCGGGCACCGCACTCGGCGGTCAGTTTTGCCGCCAGCGAGTTCAGTTCGTTGCGAAATGCGGATTTTCCGTAATCGTCCGGTATGGCGATTGCGGTTTGCACCGGAACCAGCCTGAATACATAGAAATACTGGTCCGGAATGTCGCTGGCCGGCACATGGCCCGCCTGCGCCTGTGTGGCCATCAGGATCAGCAGTGACGCGAGAATTCTTTGCATACCTTGTGCCCTACAGTTTGGAACTGATTATTCCGGTGTTGAAACCGGCTTTGCGAAGCTCGCCAAACAGGCGCTGGTGCTCGATTTTCGGGCAGCGGTTCATGACCACATCCAGCCCGTTTTCACGCGCCAGCGCCGCCGCCTGTTCGTTTTCAACCCCGATTTGCATCCATACGGTTTCAAGCCCGCGCGCGCCCAGCGCGGTGATGGCGTCCTGTACGACGGGCAGCACCTGATCGGAACGCCGGAAAATATCGACCATGTGGACCGGCCCGACACTGTCGGGAATATCGGCAAGCGAGGCACGGATTTCCTCGCCAAACATCATTTTTCCCGCATGTCCGGGGTTTACCGGAATTATACGATAGCCTTTCAGGTGCAGATATCTGGCCACGAAAAACGAGGGCCGGATTTCCTTCATCGACACCCCGACCATCGCGATGGTTTTCGTGCGTTGCAGAATATTGCGAAGGTGCGGGTCGCTGTAGCTCAAATCTGTCATGCCGCGAGAGTAGGAGAAATCCCCCCCCTCGTGAAGACCGATTTTTCCCGTTCCTGTTTTGCAAAAAAAACGCCCGGACAAGCCGGGCGCAAGGTTTGGAACGAGGGACAGTGAAATCGAACGGAAGTGTTCCTTTTTCCGCTCTGATATAAAGGTGGGGCGGCGTGGGAGGCTTTTCCAGTGCAGATAAGCACATTGTGAACACTGCGTGAAAACCGGCAGGAACCCGCGTATGGTGATTTTTCTTCCATTGGAAATTTTTATGCTATCATTGCAGGGTCAGGAGGCATCGATGATCAGGTTTTTCGCAATTCTCGCCGGTTTGTTTCTGTTGGCAGGTGCCGCAAGCGCCCAATCCTGCCCGACGCGCGAAGATCTGGCGCTGGTCGGTTCTGCGCCGGGGGCGCAGTATGGCGATTGCCGCGAGTTGGCGCGCTTTACCATTCAAACCGGTCGGGAAGACATTCCGGCGGCGATATTCGGGGCGGCTGATACGGATCCGCGCGCCGTCATGCAGATACGCGGCGCCCTGATCAAGGCCGGTGACACCGTCAAGGCGCTGGCGCCGCTCGGCAGTCGTCCGGTGAAAATTTACATCTCGCCCACACAGAATGTCGAACCGCAGATATACGAAGATGCCGCATCGCAGCAAGGCACGATGGTTGTCGACGCGCAAACCGCACCATCCGTGGACCGGCAAACCTGCGTTATCGGGATTTTCCCGCCGGCGATGGCGGCATCGCCGCAAAGCCGGACACACACCGTTGCCCATGAATTTTTCCATTGCGTAATTATCACCGAATACCCGCACCGCGACACGGCCCGTGGCGCAACATGGTGGGTCGAGGGGGCGGCGGAATGGTTTGCAAGCCATGTGTACGAAAACACACCGGAATCAGACGGGGCAGTCGCTACATTCGACCAGTTTTCCGTCGAAACACCTCTGACCCGGATGGCCTATGGCAATGTGGTGTTTTTCTGGTGGCTGGAACAGAAATACGGCACGGACGGTGTTTTCGGGCTGATCAATGCAATGCCGGTGCGCGGCTCGCAGGATGACGCGCTTGCCGGTTTCATGGCGGACTCGGCTTTTCGGGAATTTGCCAAGGCCTATCTGGATGGTGACATTGTGCAACCGGGCGGGCGCGTCGTCGCCTCGAACCCGGATTTCGGGGCAACAATCACCGTGGAAAACGGGGTGCCGTTCGAGGTATCGGCGCCGCGCCATGTGTTGTTTCGCGCCACTGTCGAATTTTCTTGCGGCCTGTGGCGGTTGAGGCAGCAGGGCTTGCGCGGGTTATATGCGGCGCAACCTGCCTCCAGTGCCGTATGGGGTGATTTGCCGGAAACTATCGATCGGGAATACGGGGAAACCCTGCAACTGGCGGGGGGGGCGACGGAGGCCAGCGGATTTTTTACCAAAATCATGGCGGACAAGGATTTTTGCGCCCCTTGTTCTGTCCCTGATTATATTCTTATTATTTTGATATCATCAAAAACTTGAAACGATGTACCCTTGTCTACCCATAACCTGATAATCACATCACTGCTTGATTGACTAAATATTTGCACAGTAGTATTCAAAGACGATGTATCGGCTATTATTGGTGTATTTGGTGATGTTGCGCCGCCGAAGTCAATTACTTCCCACAGAACAACATTTCCTCCTGTCACACCCTG
>CAZDLV010000109.1:0-7594 GCA_964506345.1 uncultured Rhodobacterales bacterium
GCGACATTCAAATCCACCACGCGCTTTGACGATGTCCGTTTCCTGACGGCCGTGCCCGAATTCCACGCGACCGACCTGTATGACGACACGACCTTTACCCTGCCGGAAAACTACCGTGACAACTGGCCCCCCATAAAAGGATCCGTGACGCTGGAAGGCGAGACGGAGCCGCGCAAAGTCATGCCCGCCGAGCGCCAGAAAAGCGCCTACAACCGTCTGCGCCTGTTCATGAACCGCTCGTTGCAGGTCGAGTCGGAGCAGTTTTTCCACCGCATGGAAATGCGCTGCAAGGCGGTAACCGACTCGTGGCACCATCGCCCGCTTTACTGGCTGTTCGAGGTTCTGTCCGATTACGGCAACAGCGTCGGGCGGCCGCTGTTGGGGCTGTTTGTTCTGTGGCTCATCGGTGTTCCGGCACGTTTGGAGTGGACGGCCGGAAATATCTGGGCCGATGCCGGCACCACCCTGCCGGCAATGGGCTGGAGCTTCGCCAACCTGTTCCCCTTCTTCGGTTTTCGTCGCCTGTATTTCGACGTCGAAACGCTGACGGCGGGGCAGGCTTTCATTGGCGGCCTGCAAACTGTCTTCGGGTTTGTCCTGCTGTTCCTGCTCGGCCTCGGCCTGCGCAACCGGTTCCGCTTGCGCTAGCGCCGTTGCAGGCATAAAGAATTCCCCCATGAGAATTCTGTTTCTAGGCGACGTGGTCGGGCGCACCGGCCGCAAGGCGATAGCCGGACATCTGGCGCGGTTGCGCGCGGAGTGGCGGCTCGATCTTGTCATCGTGAATGGCGAGAATGCAACCGGCGGCATGGGGCTGAACCGTGGCCACGCGCAACTGCTGCTGGACGCGGGGGCCGATGTGCTGACCCTTGGCGACCACGCTTTCGACCAGCGCGACATGCTGACGGCGATCGGGCAGGAAAACCGCATCATCCGCCCGATCAACTACGCCCCCAACGCCCCCGGCGTCGGCGCGCGCATGTTCACGGCGCAGAACGGGCAAAAGGTTTTCGTGGCGCAGGCCTTGGGGCAGGTGTTCATGAAGCGCCCCTTTGCCGATCCGTTCTCGGCCCTCGATACCGCGCTGAAAAACGCCCCCCTCGGCGGGCTGGCCGATGCCGTGGTGGTCGATTTCCATGCCGAGGCAACCTCGGAAAAGGTCGCCATGGGCCACTGGCTCGACGGGCGCGCCTCGCTGGTGGTCGGCACGCATACCCATGTGCCGACGGCGGATACGCAGATACTGGCCAAGGGCACGGCCTTTCAGGGCGATGCGGGCATGTGCGGCGACTATGACAGCGTGATCGGCATGGACAAGGTGGAGCCGCTGCGCCGGTTCGTCACCGGCATGCAGAAGGGCCGTTTCACCCCGGCCGAGGGCGAGGCGACCCTCTCCGGTGTTTTCGTGGAAACCGGCCGCGACGGGCGCGCCGTTTCCGTCAAACCCGTCCGTGTCGGCGGACGTCTGGCACAGGCGGGGCCGGAGTGAGGAAACACGCCCCGATGTATCTGGTCCTGCTGCTGATGGGGGCCACATGGGGTGTCACGCCGGTCCTGATGAAAATCGCGGTGAACGGCGGGCATAAACCCCTCGGGATTATTTTCTGGTCCGGCGTGATCGGGTTTTTCCTGTCCACGGTCGCAACGGCCGCGCGCCGCAAACCCCTGTTTGGCGGGCGGCGGCATATTGGTCTGTATGTGGGGATTGCCCTGCTGGGTGCGGTGCTGCCCAACTATTTCTCCTACGTCGGGGTCACCCATCTGCCGGCGGGTATCATGTCCATCGTCATCGCGCTGGTGCCGATGTTCGCCATGCCCGTCGCGCTGGCGCTGGGGTTCGAGAAATTCTCCACCGTCCGCCTGTTTGGCGCGCTTTGCGGTCTTGGCGCGATTTTCCTGATCGCGGGGCCGGAGGCCAGCCTGCCGGACCCTGACAAGGCCATCTATGTTTTCATCGCCATGCTCGCCCCGCTGTTTTACGGCGGCGAGGGCAATTTTCTGCTCCGGTTCGGCGCGCGCGGCCTCGATCCGCTGCAGATCCTGCTCGGCGCCTCGCTGGTTTCGACCCTTCTGACTCTGCCCGTGGCGCTGGCCACGGGGCAATTTGTCAACCCGCTGGTGCCGTGGGGTGCGCCGGAATGGGCCATTGTCGGCACCGCCGTTATCAGCTGGGGCACCTATGTCACCTATATCTGGGTGATCGGCAGGGCAGGGCCGGTGTTCGCCTCGCAGGTTGCCTATACGGTCACCGGCTGGGGGGTGGTCTGGGCCATGCTGCTGCTGGGCGAGCGCTATTCGCTCTGGGTCTGGGCGGCTTTCGCGCTGATCCTGTTCGGTATACTGTTGGTGCAACCGCGCGAATCCGAACAGGAGGGGTAATGCCCGAATTCCTGACCACCGACCCGATGCCCGCCGTCATCAGCCTTGCGGTTGTCGCGTTGATGTTCGTGCTGTTCATCCGCGAGAGTTACCCGACCGAGGTCGTTGCCCTTGGCGGAGTCGCCGTGCTGCTGGTCACCGGTGCGCTGTCGGTTTCCGACCTGCAAACGGCCTTTGCCAACCCTGCGCCCTGGACGATTGCCGCGATGTTTGTGCTGTCGGGCGGGCTGGTGCGGACGGGGGCGTTGAATGTGATGACGACCCTGGTGTCGCGCCATGCAAAGGCACGCCCGAAAACCGTGCTGGCGGGGTTGGCGGGGTTCACGCTGCTGGCCTCGGCTTTTATGAACAACACGCCCGTTGTGGTGATGATGATTCCCGTCGCCGTCGGGCTGGCGGGGTCGATGGGGGTTGCCTCGTCCAAACTGCTGATCCCGCTGTCGTATACCGCGATCCTTGGCGGTATGCTGACCCTGATCGGCACCTCGACCAACCTGCTGGTGGACGGGGTGGCCACGGCGGCGGGGCTGGCACCGTTTTCCCTGTTCGAGGTTACGCCGCTGGCGCTGGTGCTGGTGGCTTTCGGTATGCTGTATATCCGGCTCGTCGGGCCGGTGTTGCTGCCGGACCGGGCCTCGATGTCCGACATGCTTGGCGCGCGCAAGCAGATGAAGTTTTTTACCGAGGTCGCGGTGCCGGACGGCTCGCCGTTGATCGGGGAAACCGTTGGCGATGTCACCGTGTTCAAACGGCAGGGGATGCGGTTGATCGATGTGTTGCGCGGCGATGAATCGCTGCGCCGCGCGTTTCCGGATGTGATCCTGCAATCGGGTGACCGCGTGGTGTTGCGCACCGGCGTTGATGAACTGCTGGGTTTGAAACAGGACAGCGCGGTTGAACTGGTTGACCAGTTGTCGAGCCGCAAGACCACCACGGTCGAGGCACTGATTTCGCCGGGATGTCGCCTCGTCGGGCATTCGCTCGGCAGTTTGCGCCTGCGGCGGCGCTACGGGGTGTATCCGCTGGCGGTGCATCGGCGCAGCCAGAATATCGGACGACAACTGGACGATATTGTGGTGCGTGTCGGCGATACCCTGCTGCTGGAAGGTGCGCCCGGGGATATCGCCCGTCTTGCCCGCGATGAAGGGTTGGTGGATATCGCCACACCGACCGCGCGCCCTTTCCGCCGCCGTCATGCGCCGGTGGTCCTGACGGTGCTGGGCGGTGTTGTCGTTCTGGCGGCTACAGGGCTGGCACCGGTTTTTCCACTGGCCGTGATCGGGGTCGCGGTCGTGCTGCTGACGCGCTGCATCGATGCGGAAGAGGCCTTCGGGTTTGTTGACGGGCGCTTGCTGGTGCTGATATTTTCCATGCTGGCCATCGGCGCGGCATTGCAGGGGTCGGGCGCCGTGGCAATGGTCGCCGAAACTCTTGCGCCATACCTGGCGGGACTGCCGGCACCGTTGCTGATCTGGGGGATATATCTGCTGACCTCGGTCATGACCGAACTGGTTTCCAATAACGCGGTTGCCGTGGTGGTTACGCCGGTGGCTATCGGTCTGGCACAGTCCATCGGTGTCGATGCGCGTCCGCTGGTGGTTGCGGTGATGGTTGCGGCCTCGGCCAGCTTTGCCACACCGATCGGCTATCAGACCAACACGCTGGTATACGGGCCGGGCGGGTATTCGTTCACCGACTTCATGCGGATCGGCATTCCGTTGAACATCGCCATCGGGATGCTCGCCAGCCTTCTTATTCCGGTTCTGTGGCCGCTTTGAGTATTTTGCAAAGAAGAGCCTATAGCGGCCAGAATACCAGTATCGCGGGGATGGAAACAGCCACAATCAGGATTTCCAGCGGCAGCCCCATGCGCCAGTAATCGCCGAAACTGTAACCGCCGGGCCCGAGGATCAGCGTGTTGTTCTTGTGTCCGATCGGCGTCAGGAAGGCGCAGGAGGCCGCGACGGCCACCGCCATCAGGAACGGGTCGGGATTGACGTCGAGCGCGGTCGCCATCTGGATGGCAATCGGGGCGGCGACAATGGTGGTGGCGGTATTGTTCAGCACATCCGACAGGGTCATGGTCACCACCATCAGGACGGTCAGGATCGCCCACGCCGGCATGCCTTGTGTCAGGTTCACCAGCGCATCGGAGATCAGCACCGTGCCGCCTGAGGTCTCCAGCGCCGCGCCGAGCGGGATCATGGAGCCGAGCAACACCACAACCGGCCAGCTGATGTGGTTGTAAATCTCGGAAACCGGCAGGATTTTGAACAGGACGAAGCCGACAACCACCAGCCCCAGCGCCACGGGCAGATAGACCAGCCCGAAGCTCGCCGCAGCCACAGCCGCCGCGAACAGGCCGATGGCCAGCCAGACCTTGGAATTCTCGGTCACCGCCAGGCCGCGATCGGCCAGGGGCAGAGCGCCGAGCCATTCGACCACCTCGTTCTCGCGTTCCTGCGGCACCAGCAGCAACAGGATATCGCCGGAGCGGATCGGGGTCTTGCGCACCTGTTTGCTGATCCGCTTGCCCTGTCGTGAAATCCCCAGCAGCACGGTGGAGCGCCGCCAGCCCAGCCCGATGCTCATCGCGGTTTTGCCCTTGATGCGGGAGTCGTCCGTCACCACCACCTCGACCACGCGCAGGCCCTCGCTTTCGGCGCGGACCTGTTCCTCGCGTTTGGCATCGGCAAAATCCAGCGACAGGGCGGCGCGGAATTCGTCCAGCGCGTCGGGGGTTGCCTCCAGCACCAGCGCATCGCCGGCGGCCAGCTTCGTGTTCTGTTGCGAGCCGTAGCGCCGCTTGCCGTCGCGCACCAGCCCGAGGATGGCGACGTCGTTTTTCTCGGCCACCTCGTTCAGGTCGCGCAGGCGTTGCCCGACCAGTTTCGAATCCTCCGGTACCACCAGTTCCGCGATATACTGCGCGATACTGTCCAGCGGGTCGGTGTCGTTGTTGCCATCCTTCGGCTGCGGGATAAGGCGCCAGCCGATGGTGGCGACGAACAGCAGACCGGCGATGGCCGCAACCAGCCCGACGGGGGCGAAGTCGAACATCTTGAAAGGGGCGCCCAGACTGTCCTCGCGGATGGTGGCGATGATGATATTGGGCGGCGTGCCGATCAGCGTGACCATACCGCCGAGAATGGTGGCGAAGCTCAGCGGCATCAGCGACAGGCCCGGCGCGCGTCCGGCCTTGCGCGCGGTCTGGATATCGACGGGCATCAGCAGCGCCAGCGCCGCGACGTTGTTCATGAACCCCGACAGCACCCCGCCAATCGCCCCCATCAGCGCGATATGTTTGCCAAGGCTGCGCGTGCTGTCCACCAGCGTGCGCGTAATCAGGAACACGGCGCCCGATCGCACCAGACCGGCGGACACCACCAGCACCAGCGCCACCACCAGCGTTGCCGGATGGCCGAAGCCGGAAAACGCCGCCTTGGTCGGGACCACGCCGGTGACCACCCCGATCAGCAACGCGGTAAAGGCCACCAGATCATAGCGGAACCTGCCCCACAGCAGGAACACGAACACCCCGCCGAACAGCGAGAAAAGGATAATCTGGTCGGTGGTCATACGGCGTCCCCTTGTTTCGGCCAGACAACCTGTTCGGGGTGGAAATGTCAACGCACACACGGGGTTGCCCCTCGCGCCTTGCCTGCATTATAGAAGGCGCAACGGATTGTTAGCGGAGAGTATCATGGCAGGCCATTCAAAATGGGCAAATATCCAGCATCGCAAAGGGCGTCAGGATGCGGCGCGCTCCAAGGTTTTTTCCAAACTGGCCAAGGAAATCACCGTGGCCGCCAAAATGGGCGACCCGGACCCCGATAAAAACCCGCGCCTGCGTCTTGCGGTGAAAGAGGCAAAGAAACTGTCGGTTCCCAAGGATGTGATCGAGCGCGCGATCAAGAAATCGCAGGCCGGTGACGGCGACAATTACGATGAAATCCGCTACGAGGGCTACGGGCCGGGCGGCATTGCCGTGATCGTCGAGGCGATGACCGACAACCGCAACCGCACGGCGTCCTCCGTGCGCTCGATCTTCGCCAAATCCGGCGGCAATCTGGGCGAGACCGGCTCGGTTTCTTTCATGTTCGACCGTGTCGGCCTGATCACCTATCCGGCCAGCGTCGGCGATGCCGATACGGTGATGATGGCGGCAATCGAGGCCGGGGCCGAGGATGTGGAATCCAGCGATGACGGGCACGAGATTTACTGCGCCGACACCGACCTGCACGGGGTCTCCAGCGCGCTGGAGGCAGCCCTGGGCGAATCCGAAAGTGCCAAGCTGGTGTGGAAGCCGCAGACCACAACCGAACTGGATCTTGAAGGCGCGCAGAAACTCATGCGCCTGATCGAGGCGCTGGAGGATGACGACGACGTGCAGAACGTCACCGCCAATTTCGAGATTTCCGACGAGGTGATGGCGCAACTCTGATCACGGGGGATTGATGCAGCTTAGCGCAGCGGAACAGGCCCAGACGGAGCGGTACAACACCGCCTATGTGCAGGGGCAATTGCCGCTCATGGCAGATATAAACTGTCATGTCTGTGGCTGCGACTACGGTGCGACGAGCTGGACAACCCTGCGCGAAGCCGACCGGATTGCCGGTATCCTTGGGCTTGGCGAGGGCAAGAGCCTGCTCGATCTGGGGTCCGGGGCGGGCTGGCCGGCGGTGTATTTTGCCAAAGCCTGCGGATGCGACGTGGTGATGGTCGATCTGCCGCGCGACGGGCTGCGGATCGCCATGGATCGGGCCACCCGAGAAGGCGTTGCGGAAAAATGCCGGGCGGTGGTCGCGGATGCGGCGGCGCTGCCGTTGCCGGATGCTGGCGTCGAGGTGATCCACCATGCCGATCTGTTGTGCTGCCTGCTGCGCAAGCGCGAGGTTCTGACCGAGTGCAGGCGGGTGGCGAAACCCGGCGCACGCATGGTGTTCACGGTGATTTCAGTGGCCCCGGACCTGTCGGACGCGGATCATTCGCGCGCGGCCTATCTCGGGCCGGAGTTCATCGAGGGCGAGGCCGGAATTGCAGATTTGCTGGAAGATACCGGCTGGGCGGTCGCGGCCGTTCACGACCTGACCGCGGATTTCCGGGCCGCCACGCAGCGCAAGCTGGAGATTTGCGCACAAAAGCGGGAAGCGCTGGTTGCGTTGCAGGGCGAGCCTGAAGTGGCCCGTTCGGAAAGCATGTACCGGGCGCGGAT
>CAZDLV010000110.1:0-7560 GCA_964506345.1 uncultured Rhodobacterales bacterium
AAGTCTGGGATATCCTCGACGAGGTGATCCGCGAGCATCCGGTGATGCTGAACCGCGCGCCGACCCTGCACCGTCTGGGTATCCAGGCGTTCGAGCCGACGTTGGTCGAGGGCAAGGCCATCCAGTTGCACCCGCTGGTCTGTTCCGCCTTCAACGCCGACTTCGACGGTGACCAGATGGCGGTTCACGTTCCGCTGAGCCTTGAAGCGCAGCTGGAAACCCGTGTGCTGATGATGTCGACGAACAACGTTCTGTCGCCTTCCAACGGGAAACCGATCATCGTTCCGTCGCAGGATATGATTCTGGGGCTTTACTACATCACGCTGGAACGCAAGGGCCAGAAGGGCGAAGGCATGGCATTCGCGTCGCTTGAAGAAGTCGAGCAGGCGGTTGATGCCGGTCTGGTGCATCTGCATTCCAGCATCACGGCGCGGGTGGAACAGATCGACGCCGAAGGCAATACCTATTGGGAACGTGTCGAAACCACGCCGGGCCGGATGCGTCTGGGGGCTTTGATGCCGAAAAACCACAAGGCACCGTTCTCGCTGGTCAATCGGCTGTTGCGCAAGAAAGAGGTCGGCGAGATCATCGACACGGTTTACCGTCATTGCGGCCAGAAAGAGTCGGTTATCTTCTGCGACCAGATCATGACGCTGGGCTTCCGCGAAGCTTTCCGTGCCGGCATTTCGTTCGGCAAGGACGACATGGTGATCCCCGACAACAAATGGGATCTGGTGAATGGCACCCGCGACCAGGTCAAGGAATTCGAACAGCAGTATATGGACGGCCTGATTACGCAGGGCGAGAAATACAACAAGGTTGTCGATGCCTGGTCGAAATGTTCCGACGTTGTGGCCGACGCCATGATGGGCGAGATTTCCAGAATGCGTGTCGATGATGCGGGTGCGGAACAGGAACCGAACTCGGTCTACATGATGTCGCATTCCGGTGCGCGTGGCTCCCCGGCGCAGATGAAGCAGCTGGGCGGGATGCGCGGTTTGATGGCCAAGCCCTCCGGCGAGATCATCGAGACGCCGATTGTGTCGAACTTCAAAGAAGGTCTGACGGTTCTGGAATACTTCAACTCCACCCACGGGGCGCGCAAGGGTCTTGCGGATACGGCGTTGAAAACCGCGAACTCCGGTTACCTGACCCGTCGTCTGGTGGACGTCGCGCAGGACTGTATCGTCAAGGAAGACGATTGCGGCACCGAACGTTCGATCACCGCACAGGCGGCGGTCAACGACGGCGAGATTATCTCGCCGTTGTCGGAACGTATTCTGGGCCGGACCTCGGCCGAGGATGTGTTGCATCCGGCGACCGGTGAGATCATCGTGCGGCGGGACGAACTGATGGACGAACGTGCCGCCGAGGCGGTCGAGGCCGCCGGTGTCCCGTCGATGCTGATCCGCAGCCCGCTGACCTGCGAGGCCGAGGACGGCATCTGTGCCACCTGCTACGGTCGCGATCTGGCCCGCGGCACCCGCGTGAATCCGGGCGAGGCGGTCGGTATTATTGCCGCGCAGTCGATCGGCGAGCCGGGCACGCAGTTGACCATGCGTACTTTCCACATCGGCGGGATCGCGCAGGGTGGGCAACAGTCGTTCACCGAGGCGCGCGCCGACGGCAGCATCGAGTTCCGCAACGCCAATATCATCGTGAATGCCGACAAAGAGCAGATCGTGATGGGCCGGAACATGGAGATGCTGATCCTCGACGAAAACGGCGTCGAACGTGCGCTGCACAAGTTGACCTACGGGACCAAGGTTCTGGTCAAGGATGGCCAGAAAGTTGCCCGTGGCGACAAGTTGTTCGAGTGGGATCCCTACGCGCTGCCGATTATTGCGGAGCAACCGGGTGTGGCCAAATTTGTCGATCTGGCTGTCGGCGTGTCTATCCGCGAGGAAACCGACGAGGCGACGGGCATGTCCCAGCGCATCGTTATGGATTGGCGCACGGCCCCGAAAGGCAACGACCTGAAACCGGAAATCATCGTGATGGATCCGGCAACGGGCGAGCCGGTGCGCCTGGAAAGCGGCAACCCCGAGGTGCATACCATGTCGGTAGACGCCATTCTGTCGGTCGAGGACGGTCAGGAAATCCGGGCTGGTGACGTTCTGGCGCGTATCCCGCGCGAAGGTGCCAAAACCAAGGACATCACCGGTGGTTTGCCGCGTGTGGCCGAGTTGTTCGAGGCGCGTCGCCCCAAAGATCACGCGATCATTGCGGAGATCGACGGGATTGTGCGGTTCGGCAAGGACTACAAGAACAAGCGTCGCGTAACGATCGAACCGACGGATGACACGTTGGAGCCGGTGGAATACATGGTGCCGAAGGGCAAGCATATTCCGGTTCAGGAAGGCGATTTCATCCAGAAGGGTGAATACCTGATGGACGGCAATCCGGCCCCGCACGACATTCTGCATGTTATGGGTGTCGAGGCGCTGGCCGATTATATGATCGACGAGGTTCAGGCCGTGTACCGTTTGCAGGGCGTGAAGATCAACGACAAGCATATCGAGGTGATTGTGCGCCAGATGCTCCAGAAATGGGAGATCACGTCTTCGGGCGGGACCACGTTGCTGAAGGGCGAGCATGTCGATTTTGCCGAGTTCAAGGAAGCGAACGAGGAGGCAATCGCCGCCGGCCGCGAACCGGCAACCGGCGGGCCTATCCTGCTGGGTATTACCAAGGCCAGCTTGCAGACACGCTCGTTCATCTCGGCGGCGTCCTTCCAGGAAACCACACGGGTTCTGACCGAGGCGTCAACGCAGGGCAAGCGCGACAAGCTGATCGGTTTGAAAGAGAACGTGATCGTCGGGCGTCTGATTCCTGCCGGCACGGGGTCTGCGACACACGACATCAAACGGGTTGCCGCGCGGCGCGATGCGAAAATCATCGAACAACGCCAGGCCGAAGCCGAAAAGATAGCGATCGAGGCGCAGGTGGACGAAGGCGGGCAACCGTCTGACGAGGGTTTCGCCAACTTCGACTAGATGTCGCTGGAAAAACTGAAGGCCCTGCCGGAAACGGCGGGGCTTTTTTATGGAAAGCGGTTTCCGGCCAATGCTTTGTGGTGGCGAAATCGCGCGTCGTCCCCCGGCAAGGTCCCCGTGCCTTCGACAAGGGATTTTACGTAATGCGCGCAACAGGCATGGTGCATGGCCAGAATGTCGGGATCGCGGGTCAGACGGGTATATTCATGTTCGAACGCTTCGTCACGCGACAACGCCGAGGTGTCGGTGATGTTATTGGTGTCGTATTTCTGAAAAAAACCGTCTGTGTGGCGAAACACCATCGCCGCGCCGCTTTGACGGGTTTTTTTACGGGCGAACTCTTCATGTGATTTGACGGCATAGTGATTGATTTGCGCCGATTTATGGGTGATCCGGCGCATCGCTGTGGCGCGGCCATGCGTCGGCGGGTGTTGCAGGTGGATCGCCCTGAGCGGCCTGCCGTTACAGTCAACCCAGATGTTGTTGCCGCCCCATGCATCTTTGAAACCCAGCGGAGAATGCGATGCCATACTGCTGAAGTCGCGCAAGTGGCGAAAAACCGACTTGAAATGCATGTTCGCGCGCACCTGCCCGTCGGCGGCCCGCGTGTAACGCCGGCGCAGGAATTCGTCCTGCCACCCGGGGATATCGTTCGAGCCGAAAACCTTCCAGTAGATGGCCATGCCAAGGTAATTGCCGGCATTCAGGGCCATCAGATCATGGATGGAGCCGTCGCCGACAAACACTTGCAGGTATTCGTCGATATCAAGTGCCATTACCCAGTCGGCGGCACGCAGGGTATCGTCGGCGAAAGCGTGCGCGTAGGCAGAGCGTAGCGGCGAGGTTCCGCGCGCAGGGGTGTGTGGCAGGTGCCGTATTGCCCCCTGTGCCGCAAGCGCGTCCAGCAAGCGGTCCGAGCCGTCGGTGCAGTCGTTGCTAAGCACGAGAATATCGTCGAATCCCAACATCCGGTGCCACGCGATCCATTCCAGCAGGAAAGGCCCCTCGTTTCTGGTCGGGGTGACGAGGCTGATTCGGATGGGTTTCGATGTCATGCAGTGTCCGTTCATCAATTTCCGGCATGCCATGCAAGCCTATAGGCGGGCGGGGCGGCTGTAAACGCGATGCCGGAAAATTGCTTTGCCTGCGCGGTCTCGGACAACGGTTGTTGCACTGCGGGATATGCGATAGATACAAAGGCGCGCGCGTAATGTCCGCAGGGGCGAAAACCCGGCACAGGCCTGTTGACATGCCGCGCGACTCCTTCTATGTATCGCCCGCTCGGGAGAGGTATGTGCCAACCCCGATACAAGCCACAATCTGGCGGTCACGATCCGGACTTTGTCCCGATCCTCTGGAATTTCGCCGCGCCGCACCCCTTTCGGGTTGCGTGGGCGGCATTTTTGGCGTTTTGCACATTCGGTGCTTGGCGCGAGTTGAAACTGGTTGCACGGGGTTAGAACCGAATGCCAACGATACAACAGCTGATCCGCAAGCCGCGCAAACCGCGCGTGAAGCGACAGAAGTCCCAGCATCTGCAGGCGTGCCCGCAGAAGCGTGGTGTATGCACACGTGTATATACGACCACACCGAAGAAACCGAACTCGGCTATGCGTAAGGTTGCCAAAGTGCGCCTGACCAATGGCTTCGAGGTCATTTCCTACATTCCCGGCGAAAAACACAACCTTCAGGAGCACTCGGTTGTGCTTATCCGCGGTGGTCGTGTGAAAGACCTTCCGGGTGTCCGTTATCACGTTCTGCGTGGTGTGCTGGATACCCAGGGTGTCAAAGATCGCCGTCAGCGTCGTTCGAAATACGGCGCCAAGCGTCCGAAATAAGGAGAGAGCAGTATGTCCAGACGTCATGCCGCCGAGAAACGCCAGGTTCTGCCGGATGCCAAGTATGGTGACCGCATTCTGACGAAATTTATGAACAACCTGATGCTGGACGGAAAGAAATCCGTTGCAGAGCGTATCGTTTACGGTGCGCTTGAGCGCGTCGAGGGCAAGCTGAAGCGGGAGCCGGTAGAGGCATTCCACGAAGCGCTGGAAAACATCAAGCCGTCGGTCGAGGTTCGTTCCCGCCGTGTTGGTGGTGCCACCTACCAGATTCCGGTAGAGGTTCGCCCCGAACGCCGCGAAGCACTGGCCATCCGCTGGCTGATTTCCGCCTCGCGTTCGCGTAACGAGAACACGATGGAAGAACGCCTGGCCGGTGAATTGCTGGATGCCGTGAACTCCCGTGGTTCCGCTGTCAAGAAACGTGAAGACACCCACAAAATGGCCGATGCGAACAAAGCATTCAGCCATTATCGCTGGTAACTTATAGGATCGGACGAGAACAATGGCTCGCGAATATCCCCTCGATCGCTACCGTAACTTCGGTATCATGGCGCACATCGATGCAGGTAAAACCACCTGCACGGAGCGTATCCTGTATTACACAGGCAAATCCCACAACATCGGCGAGGTGCATGACGGCGCCGCAACGATGGACTGGATGGAGCAGGAGCAGGAGCGTGGCATCACGATCACTTCGGCTGCGACCACCACATTCTGGGAGCGTACCGAGGATGGCAAAACTCCGCAGACCCCGAAGCATCGCCTGAATATCATCGATACGCCGGGCCACGTTGACTTCACCATCGAGGTCGAGCGTTCGCTGGCGGTTCTCGACGGTGCGGTTGCGCTGCTGGATGCCAACGCCGGTGTCGAGCCGCAGACCGAAACCGTTTGGCGTCAGGCCGACCGGTACAAGGTTCCGCGCATTGTTTTCGTGAACAAGATGGACAAGATCGGCGCGGATTTCTTCAACTGTGTCGAAATGATCCGCACCCGTGTTGCCGGTAATCCGCTTCCGATCCAGCTGCCGATCGGTGCGGAAACGGAACTGGAAGGCTCCATCGACCTGATCACCATGGAAGAATGGGTGTATCTGGGCGAAGATCTGGGGGCCACATGGGAACGCCGTCCGGTCCGCGACAGCCTGAAAGACAAGGCCGAGGAAATGCGTGCCGAGATGATCGAAATGGCCGTCGAAATGGACGACGACGCCATGGAGGCCTATCTGGATGGCAACGAGCCGGACGTCGAAACGCTGCGCAAGCTGATTCGCAAAGGCACGCTGGAAATGGCGTTCGTTCCGATTCTGGCCGGTTCCGCCTTCAAGAACAAAGGCGTTCAGCAGTTGCTCAACGCTGTGATCGACTTTTTGCCGACGCCGCTCGATGTTGTCGATTACATGGGCTTCAAACCGGGCGACGAGACCGAGACACGCAACATTCCGCGTCGTGCCGACGATGACATGCCGTTCTCGGCGCTGGCGTTCAAAATCATGAACGACCCGTTTGTCGGTTCGCTGACCTTTACCCGCATCTATTCGGGCAAGCTTGCCAAGGGTGACAGCATTCTTAACTCCACCAAGGAGAAAAAAGAGCGTGTCGGCCGTATGATGATGATGCATTCGAATGACCGCGAGGAAATCACGGAAGCCTTTGCCGGCGACATTATTGCGTTGGCAGGTCTGAAAGACACCACAACCGGTGACACGCTGTGTGCGAACAACGATCCGGTGGTTCTGGAAACCATGACCTTCCCCGATCCGGTGATCGAGATTGCTGTGGAGCCGAAGACCAAAGCCGACCAGGAAAAAATGTCCGCCGGTCTGGCCCGTCTGGCCGCCGAGGATCCGTCCTTCCGTGTTGAAACCGATTTCGAATCCGGCCAGACCATCATGAAGGGTATGGGCGAGCTTCACCTCGACATTCTCGTTGATCGTCTGAAGCGCGAATTCAAGGTCGAGGCCAACATCGGTGCGCCGCAGGTTGCCTATCGCGAGACCATCAGCCACGAGGCCGAAGTCGATTACACCCACAAGAAACAGTCGGGTGGTTCGGGTCAGTTCGCGCGTCTGAAAATGATCCTGATGCCGACAGAGCCGGGCGAAGGCTATTCCTTCGAATCCCGTATCGTTGGCGGTGCTATTCCCAAGGAATACATCCCGGGCGTGGAAAAAGGCATTCTGTCGGTTATGGACAGCGGCCCGCTGGCCGGTTTCCCGGTTATCGACTTCAAGGTTGCCTTGATTGACGGTGCGTTCCACGATGTCGACTCCAGCGTTCTGGCCTTTGAAATTGCCGCCCGTGCAGCGATGCGCGAAGGCATGAAGAAAGCCGGCGCCAAGCTGCTGGAACCGATCATGAAAGTCGAAGTGCTGACACCGGAAGAATATACCGGCGGCATCATCGGCGATCTGACCTCCCGTCGTGGCATGGTTCAGGGGCAGGATACACGCGGCAACGCGATTGTTATCGATGCCTTCGTCCCGCTGGCCAATATGTTCGGGTACATTAACACGTTGCGTTCCATGTCCTCCGGTCGTGCGAACTTTACGATGCAGTTCGATCACTACGATGCGGTGCCGTCGAACATTTCTGAAGAAATCCAGGCAAAATACGCCTGATCTGACAACAACAGGTCAGGTTCCTGACCAATTAATATGGAGACCTTGTTATGGGTAAGGAAAAATTCGAGCGTACGAAACCGCACGTCAACGTTGGCACGAT
>CAZDLV010000111.1:0-7403 GCA_964506345.1 uncultured Rhodobacterales bacterium
AGCTTCTGCCGAACGCGACGTTTCGGGTAGAGCTTGAGAACGGCCATACGATTATCGCCCATACTGCCGGCAAGATGCGCAAGAACCGCATCCGCGTGCTGGCCGGCGACAAGGTGCAGGTGGAAATGACCCCCTATGACCTGTCCAAGGGGCGCATCAACTATCGCTTCAAGTAACTTGCGGCTGATCCTCGGGTCTGCAAGCCCGCGCCGGCGCGAATTGCTGGCGCAAATCGGTGTGGTGCCGGATGAAATCCGTGCCGCCGACATTGACGAAACCCCCCTGAAAAACGAAATGCCGCGTCCCTATGCCGGGCGGTTGGCCGTGGAAAAGGCGCAGGCGATCGACGCGGGTGCCGATGATCTGGTGCTGGCCGCCGATACGGTCGTGGCCGTCGGACGCCGTATTCTGGGCAAGCCCGCCGATGCGGACGAGGCCGCGCAATTCCTGACCCTGCTGTCGGGGCGCCGGCACAAGGTGATTACCGGCATCGCCCTGCGACACGGCACGCGCCTGTGGTCGCGTCAGGTCGAAACCCCGGTCAAATTCAAACGCTTGTCCGATGCGGAGCTGTCCGCCTATCTGCGCTCGGACGAGTGGCAGGGCAAGGCGGGGGGCTATGCCATTCAGGGGCTCGCGGCGGCTTTTATCCCGTGGATCGGCGGCTCCTATACCAATGTTGTCGGCCTGCCGCTGCCCGAAACCGCCAATATGCTGCGCGGGGCAGGGTATCCGCTTGCCTTCGAAGGGGCAGACACATGAAGGGATCGCTGGTTCTGCTGGACGGGGCACGCGGCATGGCGGCGCGGATGGTCGATGGCCGTCTGCAGGACCTGCTGATCGACCCGCCCGCCGACAATCCGGTGCCGCGTCCCGAGGCGATCTATCGCGGTATCCTCGACCGGCCGCTCAAGGGGATGCACGGCGCCATGCTGCGCCTGCCCGACGGCCAGCGCGCCTTTCTGAAGGACGCCAAGGGTCTTGCGCCCGGCACGCCGCTGCTGGTGCAGGTCACGACCTATGCCGACGCGGGCAAGGCGGCGCCCGTGGTGCGCAAGTTGCTGTTCAAAAGCCGCTACATCATTGTCACCCCCGCCAATCCCGGCATCAATATCGCCCGCTCCATCCGTGACGAGGCCGAGCGTGACCGTCTGCTGTTGATCGCCCACGACGCCATGCAGGGCGGCACCGAGGGGCTGATCCTGCGCTCCGCCTGCAATGGCGTTGACGGGGATATTATCGCCGAAGACATGAACAGAATGCTAACGCTGGCGCGGCAGGTGCTGGCGGACGGGCAGGGGGGCACGCCCGAACTCCTTCTCGATGCCCCGTCCGCGCTTGACCGTGCATGGCGCGACTGGGATGCCGCGCAGGTCGAGGATGGTGCGACGGCATTCGAGGATCACGGGGTTTTCGAGGCGATCGAGGCATTGCAAGGCCCGCGTGCCGGTCTTGGCAACAGCGGCTGGATCAGCGTGGAGCCGACGGCGGCCATGGTGGCCATCGACGTCAACACCGGCGGGGATTTTTCCCCTGCGGCCGGTCTGAAAACCAACCTTGCGGCGGCGAAGGAAATCTCGCGGCAACTGCTGCTGCGTGGTCTCGGCGGCCAGATCACGGTGGATTTCGCGCCGATGCCGAAAAAGGACCGCCTGAAGATCGAGAGCGCGCTGAAGGCCGCGTTCCGCCGCGACGGCGTCGATACGATCATTGCCGGCTGGACGCCGCTGGGCAATCTGGAACTGCAACGCAAACGCGAGAGGTTTCCCTTGTCGGAGGTTGTGACATGAGCTGCCCGATGTGTGGAAAAGACAGCGACCCCAAGTATCGCCCCTTTTGTTCCAGACGCTGCGCGGACCTCGATCTGGGCAAGTGGCTGAAGGGCGGTTACGCGGTGCCGTCGGTTGATGACGACCTGCCCGACGAGGCGGAAATTGCCCGTGCCGAAGCGGAAGAAACGCGCCATTGATTTTCCTGCGGATTAGGCGGTGATTCCTCTGGACAGGCGCGGGGAAGTCCCCTAAAACGCCCCCACCCAAGGCGAAGCGCCTTCCCGATGCCCGGGTAGCTCAGGGGTAGAGCAGCGGATTGAAAATCCGCGTGTCGGTGGTTCAAATCCGCCCCCGGGCACCATTTTACTGTTCTTGATGCGACAAACTTTTGAGCGGAAACAGGTCAGCGTGGCCGTGGGTTCCGCTGTCTGTTCCCGAAACGTGACTTTCGGGCGGGAATACAGTAAACTGGCCCTCTATTCCGGGTTTTTTCGGGTGAATCTGGTCAGGGGTTTTTGAAATGTTGAAAGTTATTCCATTTGCTTTCGGTCTGGTGGCTTCGGTTTTCGGGACGGCGATTCAGGCGGAAACCAATATTCTGTTTATTCTGGATGCCTCGAATTCCATGTGGGGGCAGATTGACAATGTTGCCAAGATCGATACGGCCAAGGCGGCGCTGGACTCGGCGCTGGACGGGTTGCCCGACGGGGTGACGCCGGCGTTGATGATTTACGGGCATCGGCAGAAAAACAGTTGTACGGATGTGCAACTGGTGGTGCCGTTCGGGACCGGGTCGCGCGGGGATATCAAAGCGGCGATCAGTGGCGTGTCGCCGCGCGGAAAAACCCCGATTGCCGAGGCCTTGCGGGCGGCAGCGGCGGCCTTTGCCGGGCTGAAAGGCGACAACAACAATATCCTGCTGATTTCCGACGGGCTGGAAACCTGTCAGGGGAATCCCTGTGCGGTTGCCGGCGAACTGGCGCAGAACGGCATCGAGTTGCGGGTGAATGTTGTCGGTTTCGACGTCGATGCCAAGGCGCGGGCGCAACTGGAATGTATCGCGGACAAGGGGAACGGCAGGTATTTCGATGCAAAAAATGCCGGCGATTTCCGCGATGCTATCCAGATGGCGCAAGTGGCCGCAGTGGAAAAAACGCCGCCACCTCCGCCGCCACCGCCACCGCCGGAACCGGCCCCTAAACCTGTGCCGAAAGTGCCGGTGGTGTATTTCGAGGACCAGTTCAACGGTGATACCCTCGGGGCGGACTGGGGTGTTCTGAACCCCGATCCCGATGCCTATCTTGAGGAAAACGGCGCGCTTTCTATTGTGGCGGCCGACGGGACGGCGGTGGATTATGCGGCGGGCGTCAATGTTCTGCGGCTGGACAAACCGGTGCCGAAGGGCGACTGGACGATGACGGCGCGGTTCAGCCTGGTCCCGCAAACCATGGGCGAGGTTTTCCGTATCGGTATTGCCCGGGATGACAAGAGCTCGCTGCTGGCCTCGGTTGTTCTGGAAAACCGCAATTACGCCGCGACGGCGGTCGATATACGGGCCGGCAAGTCGGCCGCGGGCAAGGATACGGGGTTTGCCCGTACCATGCTTGAAATCGACGATCGCGATATTTTGGCCCGGGCCGGCAAGTTCGGCGCCGATGTGGCGGCGGTCGAGGTGCGGTTGGTGAAAACCGGTCGCAACTATGTCGCGGCGGCGCGCCTTCAATCACCTTCGGGCGGATTTTCCGGGTGGTTCGAGGTGCAAAAGCTGACGTCGTTGAAACTGCCCGGTGATGCCTTCACGATTTTGTTCGGCAGCCGGAGCAACGATTACACGCCGGCCGGTGGCGAGGGGGCGGTGGATATCGACTGGGTTAAAATCGAGGTTCCGCCAAAATAGGCAGCGTGCCGGCGGATGGATTACGAGGGAGAAAATACCATGAAAACAGCATTTGCAGCCGGGGCGGTTATGGCGCTGGTGATGGCGACGTCGGCATTGGCGCAGTCCGGCGTCTATTTCGAGGACGGGTTCGACGGCGATGCCCTGAAACCCGAGTGGCAGGTTTTGAACCCTGATCCGGACGCCTATCTGGTGGAATCCGGCGTGCTGACGATGCTTAGCCCCGACGGGGTGCCGGCGGAATTCGATCGCGCCGCCAATGTTTTGCGCCTGAACATGCCGGTTCCCAAGGGCGACTGGACGATGACCACGCGCTTTACCATCACGCCGCAGACGATGGGCGAGATTTTGCGGATCGGGGTGGCCAAGGATGCGAAAAATTCGCTGTTTGCCGGTTTTTCGATGGAGAACGGCAACTATGCCGATACGACGGCCTATTTGTTGTCGAACAAGCTGGCCAAGGGCAAATCGACATATTTCTATCGCGCCGGCACGAAAATATCGGAAAGGGACATCGAGGCGCGCGCGGCGCAGTTCACTGACAAGGTTGGCGCCGTCTTGTTGCGTTTGCAGAAAACCGGCCGCAAATACACCGCCTCGCTTAGATTCGAGCCGGCCGGTGCGGTTGACGAAGGCGGGGCCTTTTCCGACTGGATATCAACGCAGGCGCTGACGTCCCTGCGCGCCCCCGGCGATGCCTTCACGGTGATTTTCGGCAACCGGAGCAATGACTACAGCCCGAATGACGGTGAAGGTCTGGTGGAAATCGACTGGATCAAAATCGAAACGAACCCGTAGATCTATGGCCCGAGAAAACGCACGAACATATCCAGTGCCAGCGCGTTGAATTTCTGCATCTCGCCGTCGCTGAAACCGGCGTGGTTTTCCAGCGCCCAGCGGTCGAGAGTAGTGCCGAGCGCCATGACGCTTTCGAGTAACAACGATGTCGGCAGGTCGCTGCGGATGACGCCGACGTCGCGGCCGCGTTCCAGAATGCGGGTGGTCAGGGCCACCGGCCCGGACATCATGGCCACACACACGGGATTTTTGGCGTCGAGATTGCGGTAGAACATGCGCCCGACCGCGATAATTTCGGGCGATTTGTGCAACAGTTCCGTCGCCGCATCCGACGCCAGCAACAGGCTGGGCCAGAAATTGTCGGCACTGAGTGTTGCAGGGTCGAACGCACCGGCCATTTCGGCAAAAGGCGCGAGCGTTTGGCGCAAAATCTGTTCGAACAGATCGGTTTTGCTGTCGAAATAGTGGTAAAAAGAACTTTTCGACATGCTGACCGACTGGATGATCCGGTTCAGCGAGGCGGCCTCGAATCCGCGTTCGGTGAACTCGGCGGTTGCGGTCGTGAACAGGGCGGTTCGGCGATCCGGTTTCATCGACAGGGACGGGTGGTCGGGCATTGGCTTGACAGCGCCTCGGGGGGTGGTTATGTGTTAAGTGGACCGACTGGTCCAGTGCAGTTTATCCACCCAGGTGGCCCTAATCAAGTCAGGATCTTGCCATGCCCGATTTCACCCGCCGACACGTTATTATTGCCGGACTTGGCGCGCTGGCATTGCCGCGCGTTGCGCTGGCCGCGCAGGACCCGACCGCATTGTTGCGCGGTGCGTTCGACAATTGGCGGGCGCAAAGCTCGCATGCGGTTGTGGAAATGACGGTCAAACGGGCCAACGGCACCCGCAGGCTGACGATGGAAAGCTGGACCGAAGGTGGCGACAAGGCGCTGGTGCGCTTTACCGCGCCGGCGCGGGATGCCGGCAATGCCACCTTGCAGGACGGGCGGCGCACATGGGTGTTCAATCCCAAGCTCAACCAGGTGATCCAGTTGCCGGCCAGCGCCATGTCGCAAAGCTGGATGGGGTCGGATTTTTCCTATAACGATCTGTCCAAGACCGAACAGCTGGTGACGGATTACACCCATACCCTGCTGGAAACAAAACGGGCGGGCGCGCGGACGCTGTATGTGATCGAGGCGATTCCGAAACGCGGCAAGCCGATCGTCTGGGGCAAGCAGATCGTGACGGTGCGCGACGATTATGTGTTGATGGGCGAGGAATTCTATGACCAGCGCGGCAATCTGGTGCGCAAGCTGGTGACCGACAAGGTGGCGCAGCTTGGCGGGCGGCCCTATCCGGTGGTTCTGACCATGAGCAGCGTTGACAAACCCGGACAGTGGACCCGCATCACGACAAAATCGGCGGAGTTCAACCTGTCGTTTCCGGCCTATCTGTTTACCCGTTCCAACCTGCAAAATCCGAGGAACTGAGCCATGCTGGTTTCGCTTGCATGGCGCAATATATGGCGCCAACCGGTGCGCTCGGTCCTGAGTCTGGTCGGGTTGGGGTTCACGTCGATGTTGCTGGTGTTCATGTTGTCGTTCCAGTTCGGGGTGTATGACACCATGAAAAACGGCGCGCTGGGGTTGTTTGACGGTTTCGGGCAGTTTCAGGCCGCCGGTTACAAGGATGATCCCGACGTATCGCGCGCCTTGCCGGGCCATGCGGCCCTGATGGCGGCGACGGAAATTCCGGGGGTTACGGCGGTGGCACCGCGCGCGGCGTCATATGCGATTCTGGCCAATGGCGACCGCAGTTTCGGCGCCGCGGTTACCGGTGTCGATCCGGCGCGCGAGGTCAGGGTGTCGAACCTGTATTCCACCATTATCAAGGGGCGTTATCTGCAAGCCGGCGACGATGCGGCGATTGTGATGGGTAGCGGGCTGGCGCGCAATCTGGGCCTGGCACCCGGCGATACCGTTACCATGCTCGGCACCGGCAGGGACGGGGTGGTGGCGGCCGATGTGCTGACGCTGGTCGGGATTTTCGAAACCGGTATTTCGGGCGTTGACCGGCAGGTCACGCAAATGCCGCTGGTGCGGTTTCAGGCGACCTATAATCTGGGTCAGGACATAAATGCCGTGGCGCTGCGCGGGGCCAGACTGGGCGATATTGTTGCGGCCGAAAAGGATTTGCGGGCGCTGGCACAAAAGGCAGGGGCGGTTTACCTGAACTGGAACCAGCTGCAACCGGCGCTCAAGCAGATGATAACACTGGATTTCAGCACATCGATGTTGATGTATGTCACGCTGGTCGTGGTGGTGGTCTTTATCCTGCTGAACACCCTGTATATGTCGGTGCTGGAGCGCACGCGGGAGTTCGGCTCGTTGATGGCCATCGGGATGCGGCCGCGCCAGATCGGGATCATGGTCTGGTTCGAACTGGTGTTTCTGGCCGCCGTCGGCAGCGGGTTGGGGATTGTTCTGGGCACGGCGCTGACAGTGTATTTCGAGCGCACCGGCATCCAGTTTGCCGGGATGGAGCAACTGTTCCAGCAGTGGGGCATTCCGGGCAAGGTGTTTCCGGCGCTTAGCCTGCTTAGCGTTTTCGCCGGTCCGTTGGTGGTGACGGCGGCGATCACCGTGACGGGGTTTATCCCGTATCGCCGGATACTGGGGCTGGAACCGGTTAGCGCGATGGGGGCGGCATGATGGACAGCTTGCGATTGCTCGGGCCGCTGGCGTGGCGAAACCTGTGGCGCAATCCGCGCCGCACGCTGATCACGTTGATTGTTGTCAGTGTCGGTGTCTGGTCGGTGCTGGCGTTCGCCGCCTTTATGACCGCCTGGGCGCAAAGCAGCCGCGACGCCACCCTGCGCCTGTTGATAGGCGAGGGGCAGATCCATGCGACGGGGTTTATGGATAACCCCGATATCAACCATCT
>CAZDLV010000112.1:0-7395 GCA_964506345.1 uncultured Rhodobacterales bacterium
CCGGTTGCAGATTACAACGGAAACCGGAACGCAGTCGGTCGATGTCAATTCCAGCAGTGCCGCCGGATGGACCGGTGCCACGGCATTGACCGATCTCATCGCGGATATGAACGCCACATTTACGGCACTGAATATCGATATGTTCGCCAGCACCAATGCCGCCGGGAACGGTTTGAGCCTTAATCTGGCCGCCGGCGCGACGGGGGGAATCTCGCTTGGTGTCGATCTGGGCAGCCTGACACGGGCGCTGGATATGAACGGCCTGATGGGCTGGGTGAATTCGCAGATCAACACGGTTCTGCCGGGCGCGCAGATGACACTGGCCAACAACGGCGACCTGATTTTCAACCTGCCGGATATAACCGGACAGTTTACGGTTCCCACCGGCTCGGCCGTGGCGTTCAATGCATCGGATCTTGGGCTTGGTGATCTGGCCGGACTTAATCTGGGGGCCAATCTTTCGGGCGGTATTTCCGGGGCTTTGAGTGTTGCGGTTGGCGTGAACATCGTCGATGTGGTGACGCAGTTCGTGAACTCGACCGATCCGGCTGTTACGCGAACATCGGCGTTCCTGGACAATACGTTTATTACCAACCTTTCCGTCAGCGCCGTTCTGGATGCCGAGGCGTCATCGATAACCGGTGGTGCGGATTTGGGGCTGGCTAAAATCACGATTGGCGGCACGACACCGGGCAGCAACTTTATCAAGCTGGACGGGCAGTTCGATGCCACGCTGGTCGGGCAGAATGCCGGGACATTCTCGGACCGGATTTCGCTGGCGCAGCTTTTGTCCATCGGGCAGAGTTTCAGTTCCACAACGTCCGTTCCGGGAACCTCTGCTTCGGATCTTCTGGGGCGTATGGATCTGGTGGGCGGCATTTTGACCGACACCAGCGGAGTCGCGCTGGACGCAACCGGCGTGAAGGCCGCGACCGCCGCCGATTTGCGGATTATTACAAACGCGGCCGGATACACACTGGGCGCGAACGAGGCGCTGAGCTTCCTGTATGTCAGCCTTGGTGATGTTGCGATCGATGTGGGTGCCGTCGGGCTGGGTGCCGGGATCAACATCAATTCGATTGAATTCAGTGTCGGTAATATTTTTGATATTCTGGAACAGTTTGCGGTCAATATAGATGCGCCCGGCCTGAACGGCCTGTTTGATCTGCAAACCGGCGATATTTTCGATGCGCTGGCCGGGATCGGCGATATGCTGGTGTCGCTGGGGGATATGTTGTCCACCCAGTTCGGGTTTATGAATGTAGAAATTCCGCTGATGAATTTCTCGTTGATGGATGCGCTGGATTTCTCGTCCAATTTCCTGGACTCGTTGCAGGCCTTGCGGTTGAATCCGACGTTTGATTTGACGACCATCAAAGGGTTTCTGGAAAATATATTCGGTCTGAACACCGTGACGCTGAACTGGGATGCCAGCCTCGATATCCTGAATTTCGACCTGAAGCTTGATTTCCTGACAAATTTCCAGAAAACGCTGGGATTCAATGTCGATTTGGCATCTTTGCTCGGCGGACAGCTCGGCAGCCTGATCGGGCCTGATCTGGCGCAGTTCCTGACCGGGTTCGTTGATGCGAACGGCAGCGGCGAGCTGATTTTCGATCCGGATCTGTTCCTGAATTTCTCGTTCGGGATCGACCTTAGCACGATGAATTTGCAGTTGAACAATCCGGCTGCCTTGACGACGAAGCTGGGCGATCTGGCGACGGTGTTCGGAGTGACGATGAACGGCACCGGCACCAGTGATTTCCGCGTAAAATGGAACGATCTGACGTCCGCGCAGTCGAAAATTGTCGATGTTGACCTTAGCAGTGCTACGACATTGCAGGATGCGATAACCCTGATCAATACCAAATTGCACACGGCAATCGGCACAAACGTTTCGGTAACGTTCGATGCCACCACCGGTGTTCTGTCGCTGGTCGATACGAATACCGGTTTGACCGACAACACGGGCGTAACTGCCCTGTTTGGCGGCACGAGTGCAACTGCGGTCACGACGGCCGATCCGAACGGTATTATTAATCTTGTCAGCGGTTTCAGCACGTTTTCCGCCGCTGAAAGCTTCGATATTGCCATTGGCAGTGCCGCACCTGTAACCGTGACGCTGGCGGCGGACGCCACGCGCCTGACCGCCGCGGATTTCGTTACCGCCCTGAATGTCGAGTTGAGCAAACTGGACATCGCGCGTGCGGATATTTCGGCGACGGCCGTTCCCGGCAGCACGGTTGCGTTGTCGCAATTGCTGCGTTTTGTCGATAATGGTGGCCAGATAGAGTTGCGCGGGACCAATTTCGCGACCCTTAACGGGTACGGTGCGCAGGCATTCAGCGTGTTGGGCAAGGATATTTCCCACTCGGTGGAATTTGTGCTGCAAGAGCTGGGCGAGTCGAATGCCGTGCGTTTGCTGGGGTTCAAGGACGGCGTGACCTTTACCGACGTGGCGACATCGAAAGCGGTTTATGATTCGCCGACCCTCGGGCGGCCTGTCGTTTATGTTGACACCGCCAAAACCGAGATTCGCGGCGAGATGACGGTTGGCGCACCGGGCGGTTTGAACCTGACCTTGTCGCTTGGCCCGCTCGATGTTTCGGTGGTGGACGGCAGCGCTTATATCGGATCCAGCGCCGGTGGCGGCGCGCCCGCGTATGTCAAGGTCGGCGTCAACGACATCGATGGCACCGCCGACAACCGGTATGACCTGTCGCATCTGGCCAGCATCGCGGGTGATCCGACCGTTAGTTATCTGGACCTGTTCAATCTGGATATGGACATCGCGATTATCGTCGACTTGCCGTTCAGCGGCGGGCTGGGGCTGTTCGATCCGGCAACGGACGGGTTTACATATAACTCGTGGTTGCTGAAAACCCCGACGGGGATGAACCTGTCGAACTTCACAACCGCGAACATCGGCAATTTCTTTGACGGCGATCTGGTTGATCTGTTCCTGAACGGGCAACTGGACTATGCCAATCCGCCGTCGTATCGCACGCTTAGTCTGGACCTGCCGACCAACATCGGTGATTTCTTTGCCAACTTCAACGTGCTGGATTTCCTGAATGACCCGCGTGCCGTTCTTGGTGGTCTGGACATGATCATGAAGACCATTCAAGGGCTGTATGACGATTATCTGTCGACCATAAACCTGCCGTTGATCGGCGATTCGCTGGCCGTTGGCGTCAACTTCTTTGATACGTTCCGGTATGATTTCATCGAGCCGGCGCTGGCTTTCGTGCAGACACCGGATGCCAATGGCAACCTGCCGACCACGGTTGATGTGATTAACGGTTATCTGAACAATTTGCTGAATTCGTTTCTGGGGACGACCGGACAGAGCTATCTGAAGGCGAGCCTGTTCACGGCCAGCACGGTGCAGGATAGTTACCTGTACGGCGCGATTTCCTTCAATGGTGAGCTGTTCCGCGAGAAACTGGATGTCAGCTTCGACTTCGGTGTGCCGGGGCTGGATATCGGCGTGGACCAGGGCAGCGCCATTACCCTGATTGCCGATTACACCATCAATATCGGGTTCGGGATCGACAAGAACGGCTTCTTCCTGCTGAACGATACGAACAAGGATGAAATTTCAATCGGTTTGACCGTGGACGCGAACTCGTTCAAAGGTTCGATGAACGTGCTGGGAATTCTGGGGCTTGAGGCAGACGTTGCCGCGTCGGCCGGCAAAGTTGCGCAGGTTACCGCGACGCTGGGGGCCGATCTGTACGGAACCGCCGGCGTGGTGTTGGCGCGTGACTATAGTGCGGTTGCCTATGTCGGGACGGATTTTGAAAAAACCGTGTATATCCCGCAGCTTGATCAAAGCCAGTTGATTTCCTTCAGTTTCAGCGCGGTGGCCGACGTCAATATCCACCTGACCGGCATGTTGATCGATCCCACCACGGGTAATGAATTGTTGCTTGGCGGGATTTCGATCATTCCCAAGGTAACGACGGATTTTGTGTTTGGTGGCACCTACAGCTCGGCGACCGGTGACGGATTCCAGCTGAACAAGCTTGGCTTTATGGATATTTCCATTGATGCCTCGGGTTTGTATGAATCGCTGCTCAAGCCGATCCTCGATCCGATCCAGCCGATCATTGCGCCGCTGACATCATTGTTCAACTGGTTGAATACGCCGCCTATGCTGTATGCAAAACAGGCACTTACCACGGCGTTCCCGATCTTCGGGCTGGTGGACACGATCAATAGCGTCTTGACGTTTGTGAACGCACTGTCCGGCACTGGCGGCAAGATCCACATGGGTGATTTCGACTTCACGGCGATGTCCGGCGATATTTCCAACGGTAACGCAAGGTTGACGGACCTGTCGGCGGCAGACGCGTCACGCAACACCACAAGTGCGTCGGTGATCAATGCGAATTTCAACGGCACCGGCCTGACCTTTACCATTCCGTTGCTGACCGATCCGTTCGCTGCGTTGAACCTGCTGCTGGGCAAATTTGACCAGGTTGATCTGGTGACTGCGAAATTCACCCTGTTTGACGCGAGTTTCTCGATCGACCCGGTATCGCAGATCGTGAATGCCATCGGAGCGCCGGGATGGGTTTCAAGTATTATCAGAAGTGCATTCAACGCACATATCAGTCTGGAACTGCGCGCCGGGTTCGAGGTCGGGTATGACCTAAGCGGCATTGTGAACTTTATGAACACATACGATCCGGTCCGGTTGCTGGACGGGGTGTTTATCAACAGCGCGCCGGGTTCGCTGGTGTACGCCAACGTCAGCGGGTCTTTTGGCCTCAACGCCGGTATCGCCGGTGTGAATGGATCGATCGGCGGGTATACGACGCTTTCGTTCAACGATCCGAACGCCGACGGCAAGCTTAGAATTCCGGAACTGATTGCATTGCTGGACGCGGCGTCGACTGCGCCGGCATCAAGTTTCCTCGGGTATATTTTCAAGGGCACGGCAGGTTTCAATGCAAGTCTGAGCGTCTGGGCCGGAATCAGTCTGCCATGGCCGCTGCCCGACCTGAAATGGAGCACGACAGTTTTCAGCGTCAGCGCCAACACGACATTCGGTGGCTATGCCATTCCGCCGCGTATCGCCGATTTGATGGGAACATCGAATACCGCCATGTTGAATATCGGCGCCGCAGCCGGTGGAAACATGAGCACAATTTCCAGCGACGGCAACGATACGGTTGTGTTCAATGGTATGAATGTGGCGTTCAGCAGCAACGGGCAGTCGCTGCCCACTGCGGCATTGCCGACAGGCACCAACGCCATCATCATTCCGGCGGGTAACGGCGACAATGTTGTCGATTTGCGCGCCCTTGGTGGCACCAACATCCCGACACTTACCTATACCGGCAATGGCAACGATATTATCAAGTTGCCGACCAGCGGTGTTCACGTGGTTTTTGCCGGCGAAGGCAACGATGTAATCACAGCATCGGGTGGCACCAACGCCACCTACATTGTGTTCGCCGAAGAAGGCGCGGACAATATCAATATCAGCGGCGGAAATACCGTTGTAATTACGGGTGACGATTTCGGAATGCGCGATGTGTTCCTGACCGAATTCGCACAGGGCAATATGACCGAGGCCCGTATATTGCAACTGCTCGGGATTGACCGCGCGGGCAATCCGGTTGCCGGCGGTGCCGCGAAGTACGATTTGGGCGGAACCAAGGTCAACCTTGCCAACCTGATAACCGGATTTACGGCCGGCACGCAGTTGAGCGCGCAAAATGACAGCGAAACCGTCAACGTAAGTGGCGGAAACCACGTCGTGTTGACGGGCAACGGCAATGACCTGATTACCGTTTCCGGCAATGCGACAACGGGCAAGGTTTCGGTCTTGTCGGGTGGTGGCGATGATCAACTGACAATTTCGGGAAAAACGACCTTTACCGAAGCTGGCGCGGGCGACGACCTCATCGTTCTGGGGGCCGGTAACAACACCGCTTATGGCTGGGGTCAACAGGGTGAATCGACAACAATCGACTACAGTTATCTTATGCGTGCGGATGGCGGGGATATCATCGTTGGCGCTGGTGGTAACGATACTTTGTACGGGCAGTTCGGCGAGGACATCATTTCCGGTGGAATGGGGAACGATACTGTCGATGGCGGTCGCGGAAACGACGTATTGTCCGGTGGTGTGCTGAAAGTTACCGATATCGCAACCGGTTCTGTCATTGACCTGACGCTACCCGGCGCTCTGGCATTGTTGCAAACAAATATCAGCGTCGAGACGCTGGATGCGAACGACGGCACGGATACGGTACGCGGCCAGAACGGACAGGACGTATTGTTCGGCGGTGGCGGCAATGACACGCTCGAAGGTGGCATTTCCGCGGACCTTCTGGTTGGAGATTTCGGCAAAATCAATCTGTCGGGAAACCGGGTCGCCGAGACGTTCACATCCACAGGCTTCACAAGTGCCAATGCCGGCAGTGATACGCTGAAGGGTGGTAAAGGCGACGATATTCTTGTGGCTGGCGGTAGTGCGCTTGCCACGCCCGAGGTCCTGACAGATCTCGAGGGTAACAACATTATCTTCGGGGACTTCGGCCTGATCGAGGGGACGCATATTCTGGAAGAGGTGGTCTCCTACAGCACGATTTCCTCCGCTTTCGGCAATATAGACATCATCACGACCGGTGACGGTAACGATGTGATTTTCGGCGGTGAAAAGGCCGACACTATCAATTCCGGCATGGGCGCCGATATCGTATTTGGCGATCTCGGAAAGTATGTGGTGGCCAAAGGCGAATTGACAACTACGGCCAGTGCGCTTGATGGCGCTGACACAATCACCGTTGGCGACGTCAACAAAACCGGCGATAAAATGGATATTGTTCTGGGCGGCGGCGGTGGCGATACGGTTAAATCGGGCGACGGTGGCCTGGTTTTGATTGGCGATTACGGCAAGATGAAGCTTAACCCGATTGCAGTGAATGCGCTGCTCGGTCTTGAGCCTCTGCCGTCAACGGCGACAGCGGATCAGGTGACGTTCTATAACGGACAGGTTTCGCTGATTGCGCGCTTGTTCGAGAACATGGAATCGATTGCCGCGGCGAATGCCGGTGGCGATACCGTCACAAGCTCCGGCGGTATCAACTATGCGATTTTGGGTGGCGGCAATGACAGCGCGACCCTTGGCGGCAGCTCTGTTGATTATGTGCTGGGTGATGACGGCAGCATTGTCATCGCGCGCACCGGCACGACGACCGCAGCCGATATTACGGTAACGGGTGTGTCCAACGCTTATGGCGGCAACGACAGCATTACCACAGGCAGCGCGCGCGACGTGATTATCGGCGGCGACGGTGCCGATACGATCAATAGCGGGCAGGGCATTGGCGTCATAATGGGTGACTCCGGTGTGGTGTTCCTCACTGATGACAAAAC
>CAZDLV010000113.1:0-7352 GCA_964506345.1 uncultured Rhodobacterales bacterium
GTCGCCGTTGATGGTGGCGCGGCTATACATATTGGCGGCGTCCGACCCCGATTGCGGCTCGGTCAGCGCGAAATTCGCCAGCTTGCGCCCCGATGTCAGATCCCGCGCCCATTTCTCCTTGAACGCCTCCGTGCCGAAACCGCAGGTGGCGTAGGTGCAGATATTATGCATCGAAAGCGCAAAGGCATAGGCCCCGTCGCCCTTGCCCAGTTCCTCGTAAACCCTGATACCCTCGCCGAGCGGCAATCCCTGCCCGCCCCGTTCCACGGGCGCATACAGGCCGGTCAGACCGGCGGCACCGGCCGCATCCGAGGCCGCGCGCGGCCAGACACCGGCCTTGTTCCAGTCGTCCACGTTCGGCTTGATAACCTCGTCACAATGCTTGCGGGCATTGGCGAGGATTTCATCGATCTTCGATCCCATCGGGTCTCTCCTTGGAAAATTACGCCTGACCACATTCACCGATTCGCGACGCGAAGGTCAATTCGACGGCCGGCGTCGCGCGGTCATTGACGCAGCGTTAGCCGTCGAAATTGCCGTAGCGTAACAAATAATCGACCGGCGGGGCAGAAATTTCCGGAATTTTTACCCGTCGTTAACCGTTTCCGCCGAACCCTGAGTCACCGTTAACCAATTCCGGGGTCCATTGTGAGAGAGAAAACACGCATCACCGCCATAGGCAGTTGCCGCATTGCTACGCCGTTCAAATCCGCGCCTGCGTTTTTTCCTGTGCTGAACAATACCGACCGGATCTACGGTTACACCCACAGCGCGGCAGAGGCTTTGCAGCAAATCGAATTTCTTCATGGCGCATTTGTTCCCCCGCCCGACGTTGTTCCGTTGTTGATGCCGAACGTCGATCCCGTTGCGGTCGCCGATATCCCGCATGATCCGTCCGATATTTATGTGGTGGAACTGTCGTCGGCAAAACGCCTGTATATCGACAATGTTCAGGTGCAGTTGAACTACGTCACGCGCCACTTTGCCGGTTTTTTCGCCGATCAGGCCCGCGCTCAGGAATTCTGGCGCCTGTCGGATGGCAACAATGCTGCCGCAAAACGGGCGTTTCTCGGGGAACAGGATGCTTTCCAAATGCTCGACGAAACAGACAGGTCGTTGTTGTCAGCACTGACCCACCGCACAGAAACCGCCGAAACTCTGCTCGCCGACCTTGTCGGCATTCGCGACCGCCTGTCGAATCTGGTGATCGTAACCCATTGTAATGCTCTGCGTCCGAACGGGCAGCCACTGGCGTCGCGCGCCGCCTATATCGACATGGTGGAACAGGTTGCCGCACAGGCGAAAGTCGCGGTTTTCAATCCGACAATGTCGATGCAGGCTTTCGGTCAGGATCAGGCATTGTCCGATCCCGCGACCAGCCTGTCGCATTACTCCGAAGAATTCGGTGCGTTTTTGTTTGCCGGTCTGTATGACCGCCATATCGCGCCGCTGCAAAATTCCGCAAAACCCACCACCAGCGCGGCGATAGAACGGGCCATCGGGCTGTTCGCCGACCGGGCCGAGATCAAGTCGATCGCACCGCGCATTGGTGGTGTCGCGTTCCTGACAGGATCGCTCGGGGCAGGGGGGGCGGAACGGCAGTTAACCCGGGTTGCGTGTGAATTACGTCGCCGCGAGGCAGTTTCCGGCACGGTCGAGGTTATCGTCAGCACATTGGCAAGCGCCCGCGGCCGCGACTTTTTTCTGCCGGCCTTGCAGGATGCCGGTGTGCCGGTTTCGGTAATACCGGATTTACCGGCGGTCCTGTCGCCGGCCGATTTGCCCGCGCCGCTTCGGAAACTCCTCCGGCATCTGCCCGTGCAGACACAAGAGGCACTGCAACGCCTGACTCCGCATTTCATCGTCCACCGCCCCGAGGTCGCCTATATCTGGCAGGACGGATCGGTTCTGGCGACGGCGCTTGCGGCACTCGCGGCCAACGTGCCGCGCATTGTGGTTTCGCTGCGAGGCATGCCGCCGAACCTGCGCCCGGAAATGATGCGGGACGAATACTTTTCGCTATACCGTGCGCTCTCGCGCGTTCCGGGGGTGACGTTTTCCGCCAATACCCACGCCAGCGCGGATGCGTACGCCGCATGGCTGGACATGGCCCCCGGCAGTATCCGCGTTGTTCACAATATGGCCGAGGCCTTGCCGGGCAACGGTTCCGACGAGGACCGCGCGAAATGGGAAGGGTTTCTGCGCACCACCGGCGACGCGGATTTCACTTTTGGCGCGGTGTTCCGGTTTGATCAAAACAAACGTCCGTTGTTGTGGCTGGAATTTGCGGCGGCGGCACTGGCGGCACACCCCGCCAGCCGGTTTGTGCTGGTCGGTGACGGCGCGGAAATGGAGGCGGCTAAAACCTACGCGCGGGATATGGGAATTGAACACCGCTGTCTGTTCGTCGGCAAATCGCGCAACGTCGGGTTCTGGCTGGCGCGCATGGACGCGCTCGGCCTGACCTCGCGTCTCGAAGGGTTGCCCAATGTTCTGATAGAGGCGCAACTGGCGGGCTTGCCGGTGATTTCCACGCCGGCGGGCGGCGCGGGCGAGGCTTTCATCCCGAACAAGAGCGGGTATTTGCTGGATTCGACCGATATGCCCGGCCTTGCGCAGTTTCTCGGGCATTATCTGGAACTGGCGCAATCACCCGCACATCGCAAGGATATGGCCCGCGAGGCGCGCCGTTTTGCCAACAAAACCTTTTCGCCCGACCGCATTTTGCCGGAAACACTCGCGCTATTGTCCGACGCGCCCGCCCCGCGCCGGACCCTGATGCAGGCGGCGCGCGCATGACGGCGGTTTTGTCATCCGGTCTGTGGAACTGGACCTCTTGCGTATATACGCTGATGCTGCGCGAGGTGCGCTGCCGTTTTGCCGGGGATCCAGTCGGATATATGTGGACGTTCCTTGTGCCGGTGTTGTGGATCGCCACCTTGCTGGCGTTTTTCACAATAATCGGGCGAACCCCGGGGATTCCCGTTGCAACGCCGGCGTTTATCGCCAGCGGTGTGTTGCCCTATGTGATGTTTCGCTACACCATTTCGGCAATGGCGCGCGCATTAAGCACACACCGCCATATGGTCCATTTCGCCGGCGTGCGGATGTCGGATGTCCTGTTTGCCGCCGCTCTGCTGGAATTGCTGAATGCGCTGCTGGTCTTTGTCTTTGTCTGGCTGTTGATCATCGCCGTATTCGGGTCGACCCCCATCCATGACCCGTTGCAGACCTTCGAGGGGGTGTTGGTCACCGCATTTACCGGCGCATCGTTCGGCCGGCTGACCGCGATCCTCGGGTTGCTGTCCGAAACGACCAAACGCCTTGTTCCGATATTGGTGCGCCCGCTGTTCTGGGTGTCCGGCGTTTTCTTTACCGTATCCGAGCTGCCCGATGCGTTGCGCCCCTACCTTTACTGGAATCCGTTGTTGCATGCGGTCGAAATCATGCGTTCGGGGGTGTTTCTGGACTACGAATCCGACTTCTACGACATCCGCGTGCCTTTGCTGATGTCGGCCCTGTTTCTTATTGCATCGCGCGGGTTGCAACTTGCTTTTACGCGCGGTGCGGACGGGCGGGAAATGACATGATTACCTTTGCCAACGTTACCCGCTATCATATGAAATCCGGCCAACCCGTGATCCTGCTTAACGATGTTTCGCAGCGCATACCGGGCGGGGCTGCCACGGGCATACTGGCGTTGGCAGGAAGCGGGAAAACCACCCTCGCACGTCTGATTGCCGGAACGGAACGGCCGGATCGCGGACATATCGACCGCACCTGTTCGATTTCGTTTCCCTTGGGAACGACCCTCGGGTTCCATCCGGGGCTTTCCGGTGCGGAAAACATCGCGATCCTCGCGCGACTACTAAGGCGCGATGTCGCCGAAACCGTAGACTACTGCGAGAGCTTTGCCGACATCGGCAAGGCGTTTGCGCGACCGGTTGGCCAATATGCGCCGGCCTTGCGCGCCCGTCTGGGGTTTGCGTTTTCCATGTCGGTCGAATTCGACACCTACCTTAGCGACGGGATCACCAGCGCCGGCGACCATCTTTTCCGCGACAAATGCGAAGCGGCCCTGTTCGAACGCCTGAACCGTTCCGGCCTGATCCTGATTTCCCGCCATGCCCGCACCCTCTCGCGGTTTTGCACAACCTATTACGCGCTGCACGAGGGGCAGTTGATCCCCTGTGATTCGGCAGACGAGGCACAGGACACACTCGATTACGCCGGTTCTTATGGCGACACATTCTGGAATGCGGAGGCCCGCCATGTCTGATTTTGCCCGCTCGCCAACCCTTGCCGAAGAAACCGAGCGCTTGCGAAAGTGGCGCGAAACGCGCCGTCGCGCCGCCGAAGACCCCGCGATCGCGCGACAGCAACAGGCCGCGCTATCGCGCGAGCAACGGTTGGCATTGTTCGAGCAAGACAAGGCAAAACGCATCCGCGACGCTGAAACCCGGCGCCGGAACGAGGCACAGGCGCTGGAATCCCGTCGCATGGAAAAAGCCCGTGCCCATCTGGACGCGCTCGATGATATCGAAACTGCCAAGGCAAACCTTCTGGTTGCGCGGTCCAGATCGCGCCGCCGCACGTTGCTGGCATTTTTTGCGGCGGTCGTAATGCCAACGCTGGCGACGGCGGCCTATTTCCTGATGATCGCCCCGCCGGTATATCAATCCACCAGCATCCTGACGCTTGCGTCCGGCACACCGGAAGCGGCGCAAAATCCGCTATTGAATGATGGCAACCCGTTGCAACCTTCAAGTATGGCGCCGGCATTCCGGATGCGTGCGGCCCTTTACGCGGCCAGCCCCCGCCCGCGGGCTTTCGAGGTTGCGATAAACGCCCGCGAGGGGCTGTTGACGCTGCGCACCCGCGCGAACACCCCCGAGGGGGCGGCCTTGCTGAATGCCGAAATGATCGCCGGTTTCGATCTTCCGGTCACACTGGTTGCGCCGCCGTCGTCAGCCGAAAAAATGCCCCGTGCCTTGCGCATGACCATTTTGGCATTTCTGTCCAGCCTGTCCATTTTCACCCTCGGCGCGGTATTTCTGAAATCCCTTCTGCATCATTCCCGCACCTGAATTGGAGTCTCCCAAATGAATATCAGCACCCCTCTTGCCCTTGCCGATGCCCAAGCGTACCGGCCGCTGCGGACCGATGAAACCATTGCCGTTGTCGGTTTGGGATATGTCGGTCTGCCTGTCGCAATCGGTTTCGCCCGCCACTTTGCCGATGTCACGGGGTTCGATATTTCCAACCGTCGTATCCGGCAACTGCGCGCGGGGTTTGACAGCACGCTGGAAATACCGCACCACGCGATTTCGACGTCGTCCCTAACGTTCAGCGCCGACACACAGGCACTTTCCGGTGCAACATTTTATGTTGTCACAGTGCCGACCCCGATCGACAAGGGCAACCGGCCGGACCTGTCCGCGCTGGAAAATGCCTGCCGCGCCATTGGCCCGCATCTGGGCAAGGGCGCGGTTGTGGTGTTTGAATCGACGGTTTATCCGGGCGTTACCGAAGATATCTGCGGGCCGATCCTGTCACAGGTGTCCGGCCTTGAGTGCGGCAAGGATTTCACGCTCGGGTACAGCCCCGAACGTATTAACCCGGGTGACACGGAACACCGACTGGAAACCATTGTCAAAGTCGTATCGGGGCAGGATGCCCGAACCTTGCAGCGAGTTGCGGACGTGTATTCCACGGTCGTTTCGGCCGGCGTCCACCGCGCCCCGTCGATCCGTGTGGCCGAGGCCGCCAAGGTGATCGAAAATACCCAGCGCGACGTCAACATCGCCTTGATGAATGAAATCGCGATAATCTGCGAGAAAATGGGAATCAACAGCCACGACGTCTTGCAGGCCGCCGGCACAAAATGGAACTTTCTGCCGTTTACCCCCGGTCTGGTTGGCGGGCACTGCATCGGTGTCGATCCCTACTATCTAACCGCCAAAGCCGAGGAACTGGGCTATCATTCCGAGGTAATTCTGTCCGGTCGGCGTGTGAATGACGGCATGGGGGGACGTATCGCCGAAAAGGCGGTCAAGATGCTGTCGGCCAACGGCGTCGCCTTGTGCAAGGCGCGCGTTGCGGTTCTGGGCCTGACATTCAAGGAAAATGTCCCGGATCTGCGCAATTCGAAAACCTTTGACGTACTGGAGGGACTTGCGGGGTTCGGCGTGCGCCCGCTGGTGCATGATGCCGTTGCCACACGGCAGGATATCCCCGCAAGTGCCATGTATCGCTGGTGCGAGCTTGCCGATATGCCGGCGCTGGATCTGCTGATTCTGGCTGTGCCGCACCGGAAATATATCGATTCACAACACGATGTTCTGGCCCCTTTGTTGGGGCCATCGGCCGCGGTGATAGATATCCGTTCGGCGTTGGACCGGCGGTTTTCGGGGGATGGTATCGCTTATTGGTCGCTGTAAAACGACGTCAGTTCAGGTAGACAGCCCCCAGAATCGCGCCAAAATTCCTGGCCTGCACGATCAGCACATATCGCCCGTCGCTCAGGTCTATGCCGTCGATGACAATCGGCGACTTGCCGTCCCAGTCCGAAACCCACGTCAGGTCGCGCACGACGTTGACGTATGTAAATGTGTTTCCGGCATTTTCGCCCGCTTCGACTTTGGTTGTTACCTCGGGCGTAATCTGGACGATGCCGATCTGCGTATCCGGCAATCCTGTTGCCTCGGGCGTTATCACTGTGCGCGCCACACCGCTCGATATTTTTGTGACAAACGACAAAACCGGTGTTTGCGCCTGAACGCCATCGATATAGGCCTTGACCTCGTCGGCCCTGCTACCGACCATTTGCGACTTGCCGTTTACGACGATTTGCGGCGTGTAGAGCGAGCGGAAATTCATATAGTCGCGGTATCCGGCCTGCCGCGCCGTGTTTTCCGGGCGCGAAAACGTATCGACCCAGCCAAGGTAGTTCCAGTAATCGATATGCCACGTCAGAACGATGATCGACGGGTCTTCTTTCAACAGGTCATGGACGAATACATCCGCAGGCGGGCAGGCGCTGCACCCTTGCGAGGTGAACAGTTCCACCACCACCGGCTGTTTGGCCCCCGCCGAAAGCGGCAACAACAAGCCCATGATCAGGAATAGTGTCGATAATAGGCGCATCGGGGACCTGTGAAAATTTCTGTCACACGACGTGTATCCATTTTTCACGAAACATGCCAGTCAACCCTTCGAGAGGACGCGACCGGTCCCTGTGCTTTGCTACCAGCGGCGGGATTTTGCGAAATATGTATCGGCTTGCGGCCCGAATGCGGCCCTAGGTGTTTGATCCCAGGGTTTGATGGTGCGATCCTATCGTTGGAATGGAA
>CAZDLV010000114.1:0-7342 GCA_964506345.1 uncultured Rhodobacterales bacterium
ATGCCTTTCAAATACCTGTTCCTGTTATTGGCAATCGCAACCGAGGTCATCGGCACATCGGCCATGCAGGCCTCGGCCCAGTTCACGCGCCTGTGGCCCTCGGTTCTGATGGTGCTTGCCTACGGCGCGTCGTTCTATTTCATGGCGTTGACGTTGAAATACATGCCGGTATCGATCGTTTACGCAATCTGGTCGGGCCTTGGCATCGTCTTTATCGGTCTGATCGGCTGGCTATGGTTCAAACAACCGCTGGATATTGCCGCCATCATCGGTATTTCGCTGATTATCGCCGGTGTCGTGGTTATCCAGTTGTTTTCCAACGCCACAACGCATTGAGGCCCCGACCCTAAGGCACAGACCTAGGGCGTAGACCTATAAACACCTGTTCGGTGCAAATTCCGACAAGGTAACCCGGCCATCGCTGATTTGCAGGAAAGTCCCCGCCGGAACCTCGATCCAGTCATCCTGATCGACCTCCAGCGGCTCGGATACCAGCGCGTAACCGCCAAAGCGTTCCGACTTGCGGTAATACAGACTCGGCGCGAACCGGTCCGAGGCATAGCGCACCGCATACAGGCTGTCGCCATCCGAAAACGCCGCCGTGCAACGCATGTATGGCGCGCATCCCTGATCGCGCGCCAGTGCCTCCATCCGGAACACCGTTTGCTCCATCGCCCGTTTCGGGTTTTCCGCCAGACCGGCACCAAGTGCTATCAGGAACAAGGCCTCGCTGTCTGTCGCCCCCTTGCGCGCGGGATACAGCGCATCGGGGATCATCTGGTCAATCTGTTTGCGCAGATGGTCGTAGCCACCGATCTGGCCGTTGTGCATGTAACACCAGCGATCCTCGACAAACGGATGACAATTGTTCCGGCTGGTGGCGCTGCCGGTCGAGGCGCGCACATGGGTCAGGAACAACGGTGATTGCACATGTCCCGCCAGACTGGTCAGGTTCGGGTCCGACCACGCCGGATAAGTGTCGCGAAACAGTCCGGGTTCGCGCCGCGCGCCATACCACGCCACACCGAAACCGTCCCCGTTGACCTCGGTCTTGCTTTCGCAGGCGTGCTGGCTTTGGTAAATCAACGAGTGGCACGGGCGTGTGATAATTTCCTCGAGGAAAATTTCCGGTCCGATGTAAGCCGCCCAACGGCACATTTACGCCCCCTCCACAATCACCAGATCGCGAACGGAGTTTTTCAGGGCAATCGGCAACACCGCCCGGTATTCCGGCGAGTCATAGAACCGCCGCGCCGCCGCGCGATCGGGGAATTCGATCACCACATGGCGATCCGGCCCGCTTCCCTCAACCTGTTCGAACGCGCCGGCCTTGACCAGAAACCGCCCGCCGAACGCCTCGGCCAGGGCGGGGGTCTTTGCCGCGTATTCCTTGTAGGCATCAAGGTTGGTGACCTCGATCCGCGCGATGATATAGGCCGCCATCAGACCCCCTCGACGAAAGTGTATTCCCGTTCTGCCGCCGGCAGACCGAACGCCAGCGCCGCCTGATAGTCGGCTGAATTGTAAAACGCCCTGGCCGTGTCCATATCCGCAAACCGGATGATGACATTGCGCGCGCGTCCCGTGCCTTCCATATGGACACACTCGCCGCCGCGTGCCAGAAATTCGCCACCGTATTTCAACACCGCAGGGCCGGCCAGTTCTGCATATTTCGCATACCCTTCCGGATCGGTCACATCGATGTGGACCATTGCATATACCGCCATTTATCCCTCCAACAGTTGTTCAACGGCCTGAATGGCCTGTGCCGCATTTTCCACACCCGGTCCACCGGCCTGCGCCATATCTGGACGCCCGCCACCACCCTTGCCGCCCAGCGCGCCGGCCGCTGCACGCACAACATCGACTGCGGATATTGCGCCGGTCAAATCGTCGGTCACGCCGGCAGCAACCGCCGCCCGCCCGCCGGTATCGGCGATCAGCAGGATCACCCCGCTGCCCATGCGCGCCTTGTGTTCGTCAATCAACCCGCGCAAATCCTTGCCGGAAACGCCCGTAAGCGTCTGGGCCAGAAACGGCTTTCCGCCGACCTCCCTGGCCGCGACCTCGGCTTGACCGCTGCCGGCCATCGCCAGTTGTTTGCGCAAGTCCGACACCTGGTTCTGCAAAACCTTGCGTTCATCCATCAATGCCCTGATCCGGTCGGGCAACTGTTCGGGCGTGGTTTTTATCACACCGGCAGCGGACTGCAACGCCGCCTCGTCCGTGGCGATTTTGGCCAGAGCGCCCTCGCCGGTCAGCGCCTCGATCCGCCGCACACCGCTGGCAGATGCCCCTTCGGACACCAGCTTGAACACGCCGATATCGCCCAGGCGCCGCACATGCGTGCCACCGCACAGTTCCAGCGAATAGGTGTTCTTGTCGATGCCCTTGCCGCTACCTTCGGCCACCCCCATGGAAACCACGCGCACCTCGTCGCCGTATTTTTCCCCGAACAACGCCTGCGCGCCCATCTCGCGGGCCTCGTCCGGTGTCATAATCCGGGTTTCGACCGGCGCGTTCTGGCGGATATAGGCATTTACCTCGGCTTCGACCGTTGCCAGTTCATCGGCGCTCATCGCCTTGGAGTGGCTGAAATCGAAGCGTAGCCGGTTGGCCGCATTCAATGATCCACGCTGCGCCACATGATCGCCCAACGTGTTGCGCAGCGCCTCGTTCAGCAAATGCGTGGCCGAATGGTTGGCGCGGATTGCCGTGCGCCGCGCGTGATCGACCTTCAACTCGGCCGCCGTATCAACCGAAATCTCGCCGGTCACCACTTCGCCGATATGGACAAAAACCCCCAGCTTTTTGCGAACATCGTCCACCCGGACCTCGCCCGTATCCGTCACCAGCACGCCGGCATCGCCGACCTGCCCGCCTGACTCGGCATAAAACGGTGTCTGGTTCAATACAATCTGGACCGGCTCGCCGCCTTTGGCCGCGGCGACAGTCGCCCCGTCGCGCACCAGCGCCAAAATTTGCCCCTCGGCAGTTTCCTCGTCATAGCCGATAAATTCCGTCACCCCGTGTTTGTCCGCAATATCGAACCACACGGATTCATCCGCAGCCTCGCCCGAACCGGCCCACGCTGCGCGCGCCTTGGCCTTTTGTTCGGCCATCGCCGCATCAAATCCGTCCGTATCCACCGTGCGCCCTTTTTCGCGCAAGGCGTCCTGCGTCAAATCCAGCGGGAAACCGTAGGTATCATACAGCCTGAAGGCGGTTTTGCCGGACAACACCGCGCCTTCGGGCGTGCCCTCCAGTTCCGCATCCAGCAACTTCAGCCCGCGATCCAGCGTTGTGATAAAGCGCGTTTCTTCCAGTTGCAGCGTTTCCTCGATCATGCTCTGCGCTTGCCCCAGTTCGGGAAACGCCTGCCCCATCTGCGCCACCAGCGCAGGCACCAGCCGATGCATGACCGGATCCTTGGCACCCAGCAAATGCGCATGGCGCATGGCGCGCCGCATGATCCGGCGCAGCACATAGCCGCGCCCCTCGTTGCTGGGCAAAACCCCGTCGGCAATCAGGAAAGAGGTGGACCGCAAATGGTCGGCGATCACCCGCAAATGCACGTTCCCCTCGCCGTCGGGGTCCGAGTCGGTGACATGCGCCGCCGCCTCGATCAGGTCGCGCATCAGGTCGGTGTCGTAGTTGTCGTGCTTGCCCTGCAACACCGCGCCAAGCCGTTCCAGCCCCATGCCGGTATCGATGGAAGGTTTGGGCAGGTCCAGCCGGTCACCGTTTTCCTGCTGGTCGTACTGCATGAAAACCAGATTCCAGATCTCGATAAACCGGTCACCATCCTCGTCTTTCGACCCCGGAGGGCCGCCCCAGATATCCTCGCCGTGATCAAAGAAAATCTCGGAACAGGGGCCGCAGGGGCCGGTTGCCCCCATGGACCAGAAGTTGTCATCTGTGGCGATGCGGATAATCCGGTCATCCGGCAGGCCGGCGGTTTTCTTCCAGATGTCGGCCGCTTCGTCATCCGTATGATAAACCGTCACCAGCAGCTTGTCTTTCGGCAGGCCGTATTCCTTGGTCAACAGGTCCCACGCATAGGGAATCGCCTGTTCCTTGAAGTAGTCACCAAACGAAAAGTTCCCCATCATTTCGAAAAAAGTATGATGGCGCGCGGTATAGCCGACGTTATCCAGATCGTTATGTTTGCCACCGGCGCGCACACATTTCTGGCTGGTAACCGCGCGGGAATAGTCGCGGGTTTCAAGACCGGTAAAAACGTTCTTGAACTGCACCATTCCGGCATTGGTAAACATCAACGTCGGATCATTTCGCGGCACCAGCGAGGAACTTTCAACCACCCGATGGTCATTCTTCTTGTAATGCTCCAGAAAAGTGGAGCGAATTTCATTCAAACTGGCCATATCGATATTCCCGTCTCGGCGCGGACGCGCTAAATCCTCGTTCCGAAACGGTGTATCGCGCTGTTGCCTGACTGTCCACAGCGCAGGCATAAAAACGGGCCGCCGGCTCCATGCAAACGGCCCGTTCGATCCTGTGCAAATGTATCAGTCTTCGACGACAGTATCCGTGACCGGCGTGCCGTCGAAATCCAGCCCGTGCGCGCCACGGATCTTGTCTTCGATATCCAGCGCCATATCGGGGTGATCCTTCAGATAGGTCTTGGCATTTTCGCGCCCCTGACCTATCCGCTGATCGCCATAGGAAAACCACGAACCGGCCTTGTCAACGATCCCCGCCTTGACACCGAGGTCCAGCAATTCGCCAACCTTGGAAATCCCCTCGCCATACATGATGTCGAATTCCACCTGCTTGAACGGCGGGGCAACCTTGTTTTTCACCACCTTCACGCGCGTGGCATTTCCGACCACCTCGTCACGGTCTTTCAACGCGCCGATACGGCGGATGTCCAGCCGCACGGACGCATAGAATTTCAGGGCATTCCCGCCCGAGGTCGTCTCCGGCGAGCCGAACATCACCCCGATTTTCATGCGGATCTGGTTGATGAAGATCACCATGCAGTTGGACCGGTTGATCGCACCGGTCAGCTTGCGCATCGCCTGACTCATCAACCGCGCCTGTGCGCCGACCTGATGATCGCCCATGTCGCCTTCCAGTTCCGATTTCGGCGTCAGTGCCGCAACCGAATCCACGACAACAACCGAGACCGCGCCGGACCGCACCAGCGTTTCGGTAATCTCCAGCGCCTGCTCGCCCGCATCGGGCTGCGAGATCAGCAATTCATCCAGATCGACACCCAGTTTCTTGGCATACTGCGGGTCCAGCGCGTGTTCCGCATCGACAAAGGCGCAAATCCCGCCCTTTTTCTGCGACTCGGCAATGACATGCAGCGCCAGCGTTGTTTTACCCGAACTTTCCGGCCCGTAAATCTCGACAATCCGCCCCTGCGGCAGACCACCAATGCCCAACGCCACGTCCAGCCCGATGGAGCCGGTCGAGGTCGCCTCGATATCCATTGCCGGATTATCCTGCCCCAGCCGCATGACCGAGCCTTTGCCGAAACTCCGCTCGATCTGGCTCAGGGCCGATTCCAGCGCTTTTTCCTTGTCCATATTCCGTCTTTCGCTCAGATCCAGAAGTGTACTCGCCATTTCGCTTTCCTTATTTCATATCCCGCAATGCTCGGCAATCACCGTTAATGTTCGCCTTGTGTTCCTTTTGCACCATGCGATCAAAACAAGAACATTGCAACAAGAATTTTCGTCTTTCCATCTTTCCCCGCATTTGGTTAGCATCTAGTAAAGACGCAGAAACAATGTGGCGGACCCCATGCTGATCTCGATCGACAAGAAATTTGCCTTTCTGGCCATGACCAAAGCCGCATCGACCAGTATCGAAATGGCCCTCGCGCCCCATTGCGACATTGCCTATTACGGGAATTCGCGCGTCAAACATATTTCCTATCGTCGATACAGCCGGTTTGTTTCCCCCTATCTGGCCAGTCTGGGCTATACCGATATCGAGACCTGCTGCCTGTTTCGCGAACCCGTTGACTGGCTGTTCAGCTGGTTCCGCTACCGCTCGCGGCCCGAAATCTCGCGCAGACCGCAAAGTACCGCAAAACTGGATTTCGACACATTTGCCGGCCTGTATCTGGACGGGGACCCGATAACCAAAGGGGTTGGCCGTCCGTCAAAGTTCGTCGCCGGCAAGAACGGCGCGCCCGCCGTCACGCATATTTTCAAATATGACAACATGGCGGAATTTCAGGCGTTCGTCGAAAACCGCATCGGCACGCCACTACACCTCGACCGTCTCAATATGTCGCCGGCGCGTGACTTTGCGCTCTCGCCCGGAACAAGGTCGCGCCTGACCGGGTTCTTTGCGCCCGAATACAAAATTTACAGGTCGGCACGCTAACCGTCGATCTGTTCCTTTACCTTCTGTGTCAGTTCCACCAACGAGAACGGTTTGGGCAGAAACGTCGCGTGCGGGATATCCGGCTGGCCGTTCTTGAATGAATCCTCGGCATATCCGGAAACAAAAACCACCTTGGTGCCCGGAGTCGATTTCATCGCCTCGCGCACCCATGTCGGCCCGTCCTTGCCCGGCATCACCACATCCGAAACGTAAACATCAAACCCCGCGTTGTCCCGGGCCAGTATCGACAAGGCCTCCTCGCCCGATGCGGCCTCGGTCACGCTATACCCGCGCAACTTCAACGCCCGCGCGGCAAACGAGCGAACCGGCGCTTCGTCCTCCACCAGCAATATGCGGCCGCGGCCAGTCAAATCCTGCAACGGTTTGGCTGTTGCCGCCGGAATATCCTCGTCCGGCTCGTCATTGACCGGCAGGTATATCGAAAAACACGTTCCCGCCCCGACATCGCTATCGACAAAAACAAACCCGCCGGTTTGTTTGACAATCCCGTAAACCGTCGACAGTCCCAGTCCCGTACCTTCCCCCGGTTTCTTGGTGGTAAAGAAGGGTTCGAATATCTTCGGAATCGTGTCGGGCGGTATCCCCGCGCCGGTATCACGCACCTCGACCACAACATATTCGCCGGGATGCACGATGGCGCGGTCACGACGCAGTTCATGTTTCAATACCACATTGCGGGTGCGGATCATCACGGTTCCACCGTCGGCCATCGCATCACGGGCGTTGACTACCAAATTCATGATCACCTGTTCGAATTGCCGCTCGTCAACGCGCACCGGTTTCAGTCCGCGCCCGTGATCGGTGTGCAACGAAACCTTTTCCCCCAAAAGCCGGTTTAGCAGATGCGCCAGTTCGCCCAGCGTGTCATCCAGTTTCAGCGACTTCGGCTGCAAGGTCTGTTTGCGGGAAAACGCCAGCAACTGGCGCACCAGCGCCGCCGCCCGATTGGCATTTTGCC
>CAZDLV010000115.1:0-4287 GCA_964506345.1 uncultured Rhodobacterales bacterium
CCCGTAACAACTCCGCCGATTCCGCCTCGCCGATGCCGGCGTAGATTTCGGGTTTGTGGTGGCACTGGGGATGGCTGAAAATGCGCGGACCCTGTTCGACGCCGCCGGATTTCGGGTCCGGCGCACCGTAATAGACCCGCCCGATCCGCGCGGCGCCGATGGCGGCGGCGCACATGGGGCAGGGTTCCAGCGTTACATACAGGTCCGTTTCCGGCAGGCGTTCCGAGGACATCAGGCGGCAGGCCTCGCGGATGGCCAGCATTTCGGCGTGGGCGGTGGGGTCGGACAGCTCGCGCGTGCGGTTGCCGGCCATGGCCAGAACATGGCCGTCGCGCACGATCACCGCGCCCACCGGGGTTTCGCCACGGGCGGCGGCGGCGCGGGCCTCGGTCAGGGCGAGGTCCATATATGTGGTGAATCCGGCCATTCTTCCCCTAGGCTTTCCGTTTCCCCTGTTGTATGCCCCAGACATGACAGAAAAGAAACATGAAGGCGAGCGGATCGCCAAGCGGCTGGCGCGCGCGGGGGTTGCCTCGCGCCGCGAGGTGGAACGTATGATCGCGGCGGGGCGGGTGAGCGTCAACGGCAAGGTGCTGGAATCTCCGGCGCTGAACGTGCTGCCCTCCGACCGGATTCTGGTGGACAACAAGCCGGTGGCAGTGGCCGAGCCGGCGCGGCTGTGGCGCTATTACAAGCCCAAGGGGCTGGTCTCGACCAACTCCGACGAAAAGGGGCGCGAGACGATTTTCGACCGGCTGCCGCAGGACCTGCCACGGGTGATGACCGTCGGGCGGCTGGATCTGAACTCCGAGGGGTTGTTGCTGCTGACCAACGACGGCGAGTTGAAGCGGCGCCTCGAACTGCCCTCGACCGGCTGGGTGCGCAAGTATCGCGTGCGCATCAACGGCTATCCCACCAACGAGACGCTGGAACCGCTGCGCAAGGGCGTGACGGTGGACGGCGAGCGGTTCCAGCCCATGAGCGTGGTTCTGGACCGCCAGCAGGGGGCGAACGCCTGGCTGACGATCGGGCTGCGCGAGGGCAAGAACCGCGAAATCCGCCGCGCCATCGAGAGCATCGGCATGACGGTAAACCGGCTGATCCGCATTTCCTACGGCCCGTTCCAGCTGGCCGAGATGAAACTGGGCGAGGTGGACGAAATCCGCCCGAAGGTGCTGCGCGACCAGTTGGGTATCGAGCGCCCCGCGCCGGTGGAACGCAAGGTGGCCCCGACGAAGCCGAAAGGCCCGCGGGTGCGCTCGGTGCGCCCCGGCGCGGCCAGCCCGGGCATTTCCATGCGCGGCAAGAAGCGCAGCGGCGCGAAGGGGAAGAAGACATGAGCGGAATCGTTTCGCTGCGAAAGATGACAATGGCCGAATATGCCGACTGGCACGAAAATTCCGTCAGGGCATATGCCGGTGACAAGCGGCAGTCGTTGGGGATCGGCGAAGCACAGGCGCTGGAGTTGTCGCGCGGGTCCTTTGCGGATTTACTGCCCGAAGGTCTGGCAACCCCCGACAATTATCTGTTTGTGGCGCAACGGGGCGGGGCGACGCTCGGCTGGCTCTGGTTTGCCGTCAAGACCGAACGGGGTGTGACCTCGGCCTTTGTTTATGATCTGGAGATCAAGCCGGAGTATAGACGGCAAGGGACAGCAAGTGCCGTAATGGGATTGCTGGAAAACGAGGCCCGGGTTCGCGGCGCGGCGAAGATAGCGCTACATGTGTTCGGCCATAATGCCGCCGCGCGGGATTTGTATGCCAAGGTCGGCTACCGGATCACGGACTATTCGATGGCAAAGGATCTGGCATAGGTCCCGACCGTGCTATCGGCAGCGTTTTTGCAAATCGGCGATCAGGGTGTCGAGGTCTGCGGCCCGAATAATCAGGTCGCTGGAGCGGTTCCATAGCGGTGCGAGGTCGTTGATCGATTTTTCGTAAGCGGAAAACAGGCGCTCCTTTCCGGCCAGTTGCAGTTCGTCGTATAGGTCCCGCGTGTGGTTTAGCGTTTTGTTCAGTCGTTTGATCCGGCTTGCCAGCAACGGGTTGTCCGTGCCTTTGCCAATCATCTCCTCGCGCGCAGACGACAGATCGCCGACGAGGGCGGCAAGACGTTTGAAGGTTGCCTTCAAATTGGCCGACGTCGCGGTTGTTTCCGACAGAATTCTGGCGCGTTCGTCCATATATATCCGCGAGATTTCCTGCTTGCGGTTCGCGATGGCCCGCAGGGCTGCGCCAACGCGGCCCCGTTCGGCCTGCGCTTCGGCCAGCGCATCGCAGGCAACCGCTTTTTCAAGGGCCACGGGGTCAACCAGCAAGGCATCAGGGTCCAGCGTAATACCGGTGTCGGGGTTTTCCGCTGGCGGGCCGCCCGCGATGCTGTCCGGTCCGTCGCATCCGGCGCCGGTGTTTTCACCACACCCGCCCGATTGCGCATCACCGTTCGGCGGCAACAAAAAAGCCTCGGGCGGCCCGTCACCCAGCAACCCTTCGATGTATCCGATGGCGATTTCGACCGGAAGCGGCGCGTCCGGCGGATCGTCGCAACGTGCGCCCGCGCCCTCGTCGCAAGGGGTGTCGCTGCCTGCCGCCGGTGGCGCACAGGTTTCGTCCCCTGCGGCATCGCAGGCTTCAAGTTGCGCCATCCGGTTTTCCAGTTCTTTCAGGGCCGCGTCGATAATGGCAACGGCACTATAGTCGGGTGGCGGCGTGGCGCCGCAATAGACCAGTCCGTCGGTTGTCACGCAGTCCGTGAACGGGTCGAGCGAACAGTTGACGCTGTCGGGGCCGGTTTCACAGGGCGGTGCCAACGGCGAGAGTCCGGACACCGGTGCCGGCATCTGGAAACCGGGTGCAACAAGTGACGGCGCCTGCGCCTGCGCGGCAACGGCGAGCCAGAGCGCGGCGGACAACAGGACAAAAACGCGAATGATACGTGCGTGCAGCGTGGCCATTGTTTCCCTCTTTGTTTGCGAATTTAGCACAGTTTCCGGTTTGCGTATAGTCGGCGCCAGCGGTTGACCCGCCCCGCCAAACCCCCTACCTAGCCCCCATGCGGATGGCTGGATGGCTGCACCCTTGCGGGTGAGGAAAGTCCGGACTCCATGGAGGAATGACGCCGGTTAACGGCCGGCCGGGGCAACCCGAGGGAAAGTGCCACAGAAAACAGACCGCCCTGCGTGCAGGGTAAGGGTGAAACGGTGGTGTAAGAGACCACCGCCCGCTTGGTAACAAGGGGGGCACGGTAAACCCCGTCAGGAGCAAGGCCAAATAGGGGCTGCACGCCGCAAGGCAGGGGACTCCACCCCCGACAGCCCGGGTTGGCTGCAAGAGCCTGCCGGTAACGGCAGGCCCAGACGAATGGCCATACAGGGGTCGCAAGGCCCCGGACAAAATCCGGCTTACAGGCCATCCGCATATTTTTCCGTTTCGGCAGGCCGTTGCCGCGCGATTTGCCCAGAAATGGCTTGGAAAATCGTGGCGGGGCGGTAAAACGGGGTGTGGCCGCGCTGTGCTGCCCAATCCCGAAGGAGGCCGCATGGCGATTCCCGATACCCTGGCTGTCCGCTTGATGGAGGCGGTGAACGATCACAACCTGTCCGGTGCCTTTCTGATGCTTGGCCGGCAACGCTGGATCGGCCGGCGGCGCAAGCGGGCGGCGATCATGTTTGACGAGGCGTTGCAAAAATACCTGCCCGGTGTCGATGAAGGCGATTTGAAAAATCCCGACGATGTGTATTGCGAGGCGTTTTTTCATGCGCTGGGGTTTGACAGTGTCAATTCAATGGATGTGTCGGATTTCGAACAGGCGAGCATCATTCAGGATCTGGCCGGCGATCTGGATCCCGGCCTGAAAAACCGGTTCGACGTGATTTACGACGGCGGCACCTGCGAGCATATTTTCGATCTGCCGACCGCCTATCGCAACATCAACCGGATGTTGAAACCCGGCGGGGTGTTGATCGGGCATTCACCGTGCAACAACTGGGTGAATCACTCTTTTTACCAGATCAACCCTGAAATGGTGTTCGGGTTCTGGGAAAAAACACTGGGATACGAGGTGCTGCATTGCAGCCTGCAACCGTTGTTGCCGGTGTATGCCCGCAGCGTTGTCACCATGAGCAACCCCAACGTGACCGGACGGCGGCCCCGGCTTTCGGCTGAACTGCCGCCGGGGGGGATCATATTGAATTACGCCGTGCGCAAACCCGACGGCAAAACCCGTTCGGGGGATCGCGTCTACCAGACCGATTATCAGAACCGCTGGGGGGACAGCGTCGCCTGACGC
>CAZDLV010000115.1:4387-7289 GCA_964506345.1 uncultured Rhodobacterales bacterium
TCGCGTCTACCAGACCGATTATCAGAACCGCTGGGGGGACAGCGTCGCCTGACGCCGGCGCCGGTTTTGGCTGTGACGCCATGTGATCCGGCGGACGAAGCCTGTCACGGTTTCACCCCCTGTCAAGAAAACTCCCGAATTGGCGCACATACGCTACCGAATCCGGCCGTTCCGGGGAAATCATGGGAAATTGTGCCGTTTTTTTCACACCATATCTGGTGGCGGGGCATTTTCCTGCCACAATACCTGCCGAAAATACCCGAAATCCCACCAATTTTGCAGATGTTCCCATATTCGGACCATAAAAATTCCATTGATTTCCATGTTTTCCCATGCTACTCCAAATACACGAGGACGGAAGCGGACTTCTCCAGAGGGCTTAAGCCCCGAAGAACAAACCAGAGCAGGTTTCATACAGGCACCCGCATTCCTCCCGAGGTGACAAGATTCGGCGCGCAAGCGAGCAGACACGAAAGTGGCGCAGCCGGACGACCCTAGACGGGACAGGCGGCGGGTCGTGCCTTAGGCAGCACGACCCGCCGTTTCCGTCTGACAGGACAGGAGTAGCAGGGACGTGGCACGGCGTTTCAGAGGCAAGTCGCTCCACAAGGTGGACGCAAAGGGCAGGGTGTCGATTCCGGCGCCCTTCCGGCGTGTGCTGGAGGAAGGCGACCCCGACTGGCGCCCCGGCGAGAACCCGCAGCTGATCATCGTGCATGGCTCCAACGAGGGGCAGTGCCTCGAAGGGTATTCCCTGAAATCCATGGACGAGATCGACGAGTTGATCGAGCGGTTGCCGCATTTCTCGCCCGAACGCGAATATCTGGAAACCATTCTGGGCACCGAGTCCGATTATGCCAGCGTCGATGAAAACGGCCGCATGGTATTGAGCAAGGCATTGCGCGACATGATCGGTGTCGGCAAGGAGGCGGTGTTCGTCGGCAAGGGCAACCGGTTCCAGATATGGGAGCCGCAGGCCTACGAGGCCGAACTGGCGCGGTTGCGCGAATGGGCCGCCGCGCAGGACAATCCCAAGGCGATGCTCTATCGGCCCAAGGCGGAGGGGTAGCGATGGCTGTTCCCCCGATTGATCCGACAAACCCCGAAACCCCGCATGTGCCCGTGTTGCTTGATCCGATCCTCGATCGGATTTCGCCCGTTTCAGGGGTATGGCTGGACGGCACTTTCGGCGCCGGTGGCTATACCCGTGCGCTGCTGGCGGCGGGGGCGGAGAAGGTGATCGGCGTGGATCGCGATCCCGAGGCGTTGGCGCGGGCCGAGGGCTGGCGCGGCGAATATGGCGAGCGGCTGGAACTGGTGGCGGGGCGGTTCGGGGAACTGGACCGGATTGCCGGTGAGGGCACGCTCGACGGGGTGGTGCTGGATATCGGCGTTTCCTCGATGCAGATCGACCAGGCGTCGCGGGGGTTTTCCTTTATGAAGGACGGGCCGCTGGATATGCGGATGGAGCAGGCGGGGGTCTCGGCAGCGGATATCGTCAACGAGGCGCCCGAGGCGGTGATTGCCGATATCCTGTATCAGTTTGGCGAGGAGCGGGCCTCGCGTAAAATTGCCAAGGCGATTGTCATGGATCGCAAGGTGCAGCCGTTTACCACGACGCGGCAACTGGCGGGGATGATCGAACGCATCCTGCCGCGCCCGAAACCGGGCCAGCCGCATCCGGCGACGCGCACGTTCCAGGCGTTGCGTATTGCGGTGAATGACGAGTTGGGCGAGCTGGCGCGCGGGTTGCAGGCGGCCGAGGTTGCCCTGAAAGAGGGCGGTCTGCTGGTGGTGGTGACGTTCCATTCGCTCGAGGACCGGATGGTCAAAAGGTTTTTCCAGATGCGCAGCGGTGCGGCCCCTTCGGGCAACCGCTATGCACCTGCGACGGAGTCCGAGGCCCCGCGCTTCGAAAAAGTTACGCGCAAAGCGGTGGTGGGGGGGGAAGCGGAAATTTCCGCCAATCCCCGCGCGCGTTCCGCCAGACTGCGCATCGGCCGGCGCACCGCTTTGCCGGCCGGTGCCGTCGATCCGCATGTGATCGGCCTGCCGGATATGGACCTTGCGGCGGAGGCATGGGCATGAGGGGGCTGGCAGCATTCGCCGGCATTGCCGTGCTGGTGTTCGTGGCAATCTGGGCCTACCGCGTCAATTACGCGACGCAGGCCGCAGAAAACGATGTGGCGCGTTTGCAACGCCAGATCCGGGCGGAACGCGAGGCGATTTCGGTGTTGCGCGCGGAATGGGCCTATCTTAACCGCCCCGAACGGCTTCTGGCCCTGTCCGAGGAAAACTTCGGCACGTTGCAGTTGATGCCGCTAAGCGCCAGCAATTACGCCGATCCGATGAAAATTACCTACCCCGAACAGGCCGACCCGTTGGCGCCCGCGTCGCTGCATGCTTCGACACCGGCACCGGCACAAGGGGGCAACCCGTGATCCGGCGGCCGCTCCGTCCGATTGCCCGCGTGCTGAAGGCGCGCGAGGCCGGCGTCGATCCCGCCTTGATCGAGGCCGAGGAAAAAGCCCGCCGGATGCGCAAGCGTCGCGCCGCGGAACGGCGCCGCGCCTCGTCCCGTCTGATCCTGCTGGCCGGCGGTTTTGTGCTGGCGTTCGGTGCGGTTGGCTGGAAAATGACCAAGCTGGCGACCGTCGCCCCGTCGGAACCGGTGATTTCGACGTCCGGTTCGCGCATCGTCAACCAGCGCGCCGATATCGTTGATCGCAACGGGGCGATACTGGCGACCAATCTGGTGACGACCTCGTTATATGCCCGCCCGCAGGAAATGATCGATCCGCGCCGCGCCGCCGAAGGTCTGGTGGCGATTTTCCCCGATCTGGAATTCGACAAACTCTACCGGCTGTTTTCCGGCGCCCGGAAATTCGTCTGGATCAAACGC
>CAZDLV010000116.1:0-7242 GCA_964506345.1 uncultured Rhodobacterales bacterium
TCCTATGCGGCGCGGCGGATTTCCATGGCCAGCGTCGGGCTGGTGCAATATCTGAACCCGACCCTGCAATTTCTGGTCGCGACCTTTGTGTTCGGCGAGGCATTTACCCGCTGGCACGCCGTGGCGTTTCCGATGATCTGGGTCGGGCTGGCGATCTATTCGTTCAACAGCCTGCGTCAGGAAAGACAGGCGCGCAAGCGGGCCATCAGGGCGGGAACGTCGGCGACCACCTCGTAACTGTCGCGAAAACCGGGATCGGCGAACCCCTGTGCGATTACATGGTCCAGCAGGGCCAGCAACGGCCCCCAGTATCCGGCGGTGTCCAGCAGGAAAACCGGTTTGTCGTGCAGCCCGAGCTGGCGCCATGTCAGCACCTCGAACAGCTCGTCCAGCGATCCGGCGCCGCCGGGCAGGGTGACGATGGCATCGGCGTTCATGAACATCACCTTTTTGCGCTCGTGCATGGTTTCGGTGACGATAAACGCCGAGAGGTCGCGTTTGCCGACCTCGTGTTGCAGCAGGTGTTCGGGAATGACACCGAAGGTCTGCCCGCCCGCTGCCTGCGTGGCATTGGCAACCTCGCCCATCAGGCCGACATCGCCGGCACCGTAAACAAGGCGCAGATCGTTTTCGGCCAGCGCAACGCCGAATTCGGCGGCGGCGATGCGGTAGGCCGGCGTTGTGCCGAAGCGCGAGCCGCAAAAAACACATACAGAACGCTGGGTCGGGTCGGTCATATCGGGGAATCCTTGTGGTTTTCGCGCACTTCGCGGGTTTTTTTTGTAAATGGCGGTCTCGCGGGTTTGCCACGCTGAAACCTGTAGTGTAACGATTGGGCAATTCTGGCATACGGGTCTGGCATACGGGAAGTGAAAAATGAATAGTGTAATAGGGCGGTATCTGTTGGCCGTGGTCATTGGCGGTGGCGTTTTTGCCGGACTGACGTATTTCAACAGCAATACGCCGGTCGAGGAGGCGGCGCTACCGGCAATTCCGGCGATGGTTGCCGCGACCAACACCGAAACGCCGCCCGCGACAGCGCCGGCGGAAACCGCACCCGCGCCGGTAACCGGGACAGACAGCACCGTTCCGGCGGAAACGCCGCCGGCGACCGATACCGTTGACACGACAGCAGGGCCGGCGGATACGCCGCCTGCCGCAAGCACACCGGCGAACGCCGAAACAGCGACACCGCCGGCGGTTGATGCCGCGTCAGCGACCGATACAGCATCGGCAACGCCACCGGCACCGCAGGATACGCAGGATACGCAGGATAGCGCGGCCACGCCAACCGCCGCTCCGGCGGCTACACCGGCCACCGCACCGGCCGAAAGTGTCGCGACCGACCAGACGGGAACGGCGATCGACAGCAACCAGAACCAGACCAATGATGGCAGCAAGCCGACGTTCGACGTTGTGCGCGTGGACAACAGCGGCACGGCCGTGATTGCCGGCAAGGCGGAACCGAATTCCACCGTGACGGTTACCGCCAACGACGAGGTGATCGGCGAAACGGTCGCCGATGCCTCGGGCGAGTTTGTGGCGATTGTCGACACCAAGAACACCGGCACGGCTGGCGAGGCGCAAAATCTGGCGCTGGTGACGGATGCAAACGGCGAACAGCAACGGTCGGACGAAAACATCGTGATCCTGCCGGTTCTGGACAACAGCGCCGCCGAGTCTGCCGTCGCGCAGGACGTGGCCCCGACCATCGTCAAGACAACCCCCGACGCGGTGGTCGTGGTGCAGCAGGGCGGGCAGGCATTGCCCGACCAGATCACCATCGACAGCATTTCCTACGAGGAATCCGGCGAGGTTTCCGTGGCCGGCCGTGGCACGGCCGGTGATACGGTGATGGCGTATGTCAACGGCGACATCATGGCAAAAACCGGCATTGCCGATGACGGAACCTGGAAGGTTGTCCTCGACGGGCTGGAGGCGGGCAAATACACCTTGCGCGTGGACGAGATCGACGCAACCGGCGCTGTCAGCAGCCGCATGGAAACCCCGTTCCAGCGGGCGTTCCCGTCCGATGTGCGCGCGGCGCAGGACACGCAGGCGGGGACCTATACCGTGCAACCGGGCAACTCGTTATGGGTGATTGCCACGGGGCGGTATGGCGAAGGGTTGAAGTATCACCAGATTTTCGCCGCCAACCGCGACAAGATCCGCGATCCCGACCTGATCTACCCCGGGCAGGTTTTTGTCCTGCCGCCCGAACAACAATAAGCGGGCGGGGGGCTGGTTTCTTTGTGCAAGGCACCTTATCTAGGGGCAAATCCGCCAAACTGCGCGTGACGACGGCGTTGCGCGCACGGGATAACAGGTCCTGACCCCGGGGCGTCTATCAATGGGACAATTGCATGAGCAGAACATCGGGCGAATCCGCCGCCGAGCGGCGCAGCGCAATGCGCACCATCAAACGGGTGGTGCCGTATTTGTGGCCGGACGGGCAGACGGCGATCAAGGTGCGGGTGGTGCTGGCCATGATGGCGCTGGTGCTGGCCAAGGTTTTTACCGTCACAACGCCGTTCTTTTACCGCGCGGCAGTTGATTCGCTGACCGGCGACAGTGCCAAGGCCCCGGTGGTCATGTTGGTCACGGGCGCCGTTTCGCTGGTCGTTGCCTATGGCGTCATGCGGTTGTTCGGGGTCGGGTTCAACCAGTTGCGCGACGCGATTTTTGCCAAGGTCGGGCAGCGGGCCTTGCGCCGGCTGGCGATCGAGACCTTCCAGCATATCCACGCCATGTCCCTGCGCTATCACATCACGCGCAAGACCGGCGGCCTGTCGCGGATCATCGAGCGCGGGGTGAAGGGGGTGGAGTTCCTGTTGCGGTTCATGTTGTTTTCGGTCGGGCCGCTGATACTGGAACTGACCATGGTCGGCATCATTTTCTATACGATTTTCGATGCGCGCTATCTGGCCGTGGTGGTGGTGACGATCACGCTGTATGTTTTGTTTACCTTTCGGGTAACAGAATGGCGGGTGCAGATACGGCGCGCCATGAACAAGCAGGATACAGACGCGAACCAGAAGGCCGTCGATTCGTTGCTCAACTATGAAACCGTCAAGTATTTCAACGCCGAAGCGCGCGAGGCGGCGCGATATGATGAATCGATGGCGGGGTACGAAAAACTGGCGATCCAGACGAATTATACCCTCGGGCTGCTGAATTTCGGCCAGTCGGTGATTATCACCATCGGGTTGATGGCGGTGATGATACTGGCGGCGACGGGGGTGCAGGACGGCTCGTTGACGGTCGGGGATTTCGTCATGGTCAATTCCTATATGATCCAGATTACGCTGCCGCTGAACTTTCTTGGCACGGTTTACCGCGAGATCCGGCAGGCGCTGGTGGATATGGGCGAGATGTTCGACCTGCTCGGCCAGCCTGCCGAGATCGTGGACAAGCCGGACGCAAAGCCGCTGGTGGTTACCGGCGGCGAGGTGCTGTTTACCCATGTCGATTTCGGCTATGATCCCGAACGCATCATTCTGGAGGATTTCAACCTGTGTGTCTGCGCGGGGCAGACCGTGGCGGTTGTCGGGTCCTCGGGCGCGGGAAAATCGACCATCGGGCGCTTGCTGTTCCGGTTTTACGACGTCAACGGCGGCAGCCTGAAAATCGACGGGCAGGATGTGCGCGACGTGACGCAATCCAGCCTGCGCGCCAATATCGGCGTGGTGCCGCAGGATACGGTGCTGTTCAACGACACGATCTATTACAACATCGCATACGGTCGCCCCGACGCCAGCCGCGCGGAGATCATCGAGGCGGCGAAATCGGCCAAGATCCACGATTTCATCGAAAGCCTGCCGGACGGATACGATACCACTGTGGGCGAACGGGGGCTGAAGCTGTCGGGCGGGGAGAAACAGCGGGTCGGGATTGCCCGCACCCTGTTGAAAAACCCGCCGATCCTGCTGCTGGACGAGGCGACTTCGGCCCTCGATTCCGAGACCGAGCAGGGGATTCTGGAGGCGCTGGAGGCCATGGGGCGCGGGCGCACGGTGATCACCATCGCGCACCGTCTGTCCACGGTTGTGAATTCCGACCGGATCATCGTTCTGGACAAGGGCCATGTGATCGAGGAAGGCACCCATGACGCGCTGCTGGCCAAAGGCGGGCGCTACGCCGCCATGTGGGCGCGCCAGCAGGCGGACAGCGAGGAAAAGGTTTAACAGCAGATGAAACCGCTTGGCAGGGAAACGGTGCTGACCGGCGGCGCGCCGGAAGGCTATGACGCGCATCTGGTGGCGGGACTGGTGGCGCGGGCCGACGGGCCGGTGATCCATGTGGCACGCGACGACGCCCGCCTTGCGGCGATGCGCGAGGCCCTGCGGTTTTTCGCCCCCGACCTGCCGGTGCTGGAGTTTCCGGCGTGGGATTGTGTGCCCTATGACCGTGTGTCGCCCAATGCCGATGTCTCGGCGCGGCGCATGGCAACGCTGGCGGCGCTGGCGGACGGGTTTTCGCGCCGCTCGGTGGTGCTGACGACCCTCAATGCCGCCACGCAGCGGCTGCCGGCGCGCGATGTCATCGGCGCGTCGAGCTTTACGGCGGTGGTCGGAAAGCGGCTCGATCTGGAGGCGCTGAAATCCTATTTCGCGCGCATGGGGTTCGCGCCGGCGCCGATGGTGATGGAACCGGGGGATTTTTCCATTCGCGGCGGGCTGATCGACATTTTCCCGCCCGGCGCCAGCGGGCCGGTGCGCCTCGACCTGTTCGGGGATGTGCTGGACGGGGCGCGGCGTTTCGATCCCGAAAGCCAGCGCACCATCGAAAAGGTCGAGCGGGTGGAACTGGCCCCCGTGTCCGAGGTCATTCTGGACGAGGCCGCCATCGCCCGTTTCCGGCGCAACTACCGCCACACATTCGGCGCGGCGGGGGGCAGCGATCCGCTGTATGAAGCGGTGTCGGCGGGGCTGAAACATCAGGGGTCCGAACACTGGCTGCCGTTTTTCCATGAAAAACTGGAAACCCTGTTCGACTATCTGCCCGATGCGCCGGTGGTGCTGGACGACCGGACGGATGCGGCGCGGACGGCGCGGCGGGAATCGGTGATCGACCAGTATGAAAACCGGCAGGCGGCGCTGGCCGATAAAAACCACCTCGGCAGCGTCTACAAGCCGGTGGCGCCGGATCTGCTCTATCTCGACGAGGCGGCGTGGAGCGCGGCGATCGCGGGGCGGGCGGTGCGGCAGCTTTCGCCCTTGCCGCAGCCCCCGGGGCCGAATGTCATCGACGCGGGCGGGCGGATCGGGCGGAATTTCGCGCCGGAACGGCAGGCGGAGGAGGTCTCGCTTTTCGGGGCGCTGGCCGATCATATCGCGGCGCGCAAAGCAACGGGGCAGGTGGTGCTGTCGTCCTATTCCGAAGGCTCGCGCGAACGTTTTGCCACATTGCTGGCCGACAGCGGCGTGACCGGCGTGCGGAATATCGGCAATTTCCGCGACATCCCCGAAGGCAAGGGCGGCGTGTTCCTGACCGTCTGGGGGCTGGAAGCGGGGTTCGAGGCGCCGGAGCTGACGGTGATTGCGGAACAGGACGTGCTGGGCGACCGGCTGGTGCGCAAGACCCGCACGCGGCGCGCGGAAAATTTCCTGAAGGAGGCGCAAAGCCTGACCCCCGGCGATCTGGTGGTGCATATCGAACACGGGGTCGGCAAATATACGGGGCTGGAGACCATCACCGCCGCCGGTGCGCCGCATGAATGTATCGCGCTGGAATACGCGGGCGGCGACCGGCTGTTCCTGCCGGTGGAGAACGTCGAGCTGCTGTCGCGCTACGGGCAGGAGGTCGGGCTGCTCGACAAGCTTGGCGGCGGGGCGTGGCAGGCCAAGAAGGCGAAGCTCAAGGAACGCATCCGCGAGATGGCCGACAAGCTGATCCGCATTGCCGCCGAGCGGGCGTTGCGGTCCGGCAAGGTGATGACCCCGCCCGAAGGCATGTGGGACGAATTCTGCGCCCGTTTCCCGTATCAGGAAACCGACGACCAGTTGCGCGCTATCGAGGATGTTCTGGGCGATATGGCCAGCGGGCAACCGATGGACCGGCTGGTCTGCGGCGACGTGGGGTTCGGCAAGACCGAGGTCGCCATGCGCGCCGCCTTCGTTGCCGCCATGTCCGGTGTGCAGATCGCGGTGATCGCGCCGACGACCCTGCTGGCGCGGCAACACTACAAGAGTTTCGCCGAACGTTTCCGCGGCCTGCCGGTCAGGGTGCGGCAACTGTCGCGCTTCGTGTCCGCGAAAGAGGCCAACGACACCCGCGAGGCGATGAAACGCGGCGAGGTCGATATCGTCATCGGCACCCATGCGCTGCTGGCCAAGGGGGTGCGTTTTGCCAACCTCGGCCTGCTGGTGATCGACGAGGAACAGCATTTCGGCGTTGTCCACAAGGAACGGCTCAAGGAGCTGCGCTCGGATGTGCATGTGCTGACGCTGACGGCCACGCCGATCCCGCGCACGCTGCAACTGGCGTTGTCGGGGGTGCGCGAATTGTCGATCATCGGCACGCCGCCGGTCGACCGGCTGGCCATCCGCACCTATGTTTCCGAATTCGATCCGGTGACCATCCGCGAGGCCCTGTTGCGCGAACACTATCGCGGCGGGCAGAGTTTCTATGTCGTGCCGCGGATTAGCGATTTGGCCGAGATCGAGGAATTCCTGCGCGAACAGGTGCCGGAAATCGGCTTTACCACCGCGCACGGGCAGATGGCGGCGGGGCAGCTCGACGACAAGATGAATGCTTTTTACGACGGCAAATACGACGTGCTGCTGGCGACGACCATCGTCGAGAGCGGGCTGGATATTCCGGCGGCCAATACGCTGATCGTGCATCGGGCCGATATGTTCGGGCTGGCGCAGCTTTACCAGATACGCGGGCGGGTCGGGCGTTCGAAAATCCGCGCCTATGCCTATATGACCACCAAACCGCGCGCACCGCTGACGCCTGCGGCGGAAAAACGCCTGCGGGTGCTGGGGTCGCTGGACAGTCTGGGGGCGGGGTTCACGCTGGCCTCGCAGGATCTGGATATCCGCGGCGCCGGCAACCTGCTGGGCGACGAACAGTCGGGGCAGGTGCGCGAGGTCGGCTACGAGCTTTACCAGTCGATGCTGGAGGAGGCGATTGCCAAGATGAAGGCCGGCGAACTGGAGGGCCTGTCCGAGGCCGACGAGGCCTGGGCGCCGCAGATCAACCTTGGCGTTCCGGTGCTGATTCCGGCGGATTATGTGC
>CAZDLV010000117.1:0-7228 GCA_964506345.1 uncultured Rhodobacterales bacterium
TAACTGGTGACGCTGGACATGGCGGATAACCTCGCGCGTATTGAACGATGTGGTGCGTTTCAGGCGATTTAGGGCGCGCGTGAATTCAAGAGAAAAGCTCGGGTTCGAATGGTGCAGTTTTTCAGGGGTAAATTCCTGTATTTTGTTCGAAAAACCGGCAAAAAGCGTAATGTAAAAGTCATCGACGACGTCACCGTTTTCCAGTTTTTTCCGATCAAACACCCGAACGGAAACTTTGTCGGCCCCCAGTGCGGCACAGACGGGTTCCAGCATCTGCAAAAAATTGCCGTCGGCCTTGTTGTCCTGCCAGAACTGCCACGGATCATCGGCGCAGCGGGCGTTCTTCAGCTTTTGCTTGAACAGGCTTTCGAAATAGTGATCCTGTCGCCGCACATAGCAGATGATACGGGTGTTATCACGCAGGGCATCCGGCAGTTCGCCTAACAACGCAGCCAGAAGATTGCCGCGAAAAAGCATTTCGCTGGACAACAACACATCGGTTTGTGTTTCGCGCGCCGCCGTTTCGAACACCTGTCGCGTAAGCTGGCCCGGGCCGGTTCGGGCCAGCTCTTGTGCGAGCAGATTATGAGCTAACCGCTTGCCACGCAGGCGCGGCAGAATAATTCCGTTTTGTTCCAGCAGGTCGACATTGCGAAGCAACGATGCCTGTATCGCTGTCGATCCGGTCTTTTGCGCTCCGATATGTAATATTAGCATGGTTTTTCCGATATAAAGCGGGAAAATTCGGTGTTTTTCTGCACTATTCGAACATATCGTCCTGACCGCGGGTTTCTTCGTCTTCTTCGGGCTTCACACCGGGCGGCGGACGGTTGTCCAGAATGCCGGCATCGCGCAATTCTTTGATTCCCGGCAAATCGCGGCTGCTTTCCAGACCGAAGTGGTCGAGAAACTCTTGCGTTACGATAAATGTCACCGGTCGCCCGGGGGTCATGCGCCGGCGGCCGAGTTTTATCCAGCCAAGTTCCAGCAGCATATCCAGCGTGCCGCGCGAAACGGAAACGCCGCGGATTTCCTCTATTTCGGCGCGCGTGGCCGGCTGGTGATAGGCGATGATCGCCAAAGTCTCGATCGCCGCTTGCGACAGTTTGCGCGTCTCGACAATTTCCTTTTGCATCAGAAACCCCAGATCGGGCGCGGTGCGAAAGGCCCAGCAATCGCCGGTCCTGACCAGCCGCACCCCCCTGCCCTCGTAACGCTTGCGCAGGTGCGCCAGTGCCACCGGCACCTCGCAGCCGTGCGGCATGCGGTCGGCCAGTTGCTTGCTGGTCATGGGGGTGGCCGTGGCGAACAGAATCGCCTCGATCATGCGTTCCTGTTCCGCTGCAGGCGGGGCCTCGAACAAGGACTCGACCGCAATGTCGGGTTTGTCGGCCATGTCAGCGCACCAGTTTTTTGCGTAGCAGGATCGGGGCGAACATCGCGTCCTGGCGAATTTCCAGTTTTCCCTCTTTCGCCAGTTCCAGACTGGCGGCGAAGGTGGCCGCAGTGGCCGAGCGGCGTTTTTTCGGGTCGAGGCGCCATGCCTCGGGCAGGTATTGTTCCAGCGCCCCCCATTCCATCGCGTGCCCGATCAGGCCCTTCATGCGTTCCAGCGCCTGTTCCATCGTGTAAAACGCACCGCGTTTCATGTGCAGTGGCTCGAAATCCTCGCGGGTTTTGACGCGGGCGTAGGCCTGCATCAGGTCCAGCACGGTGGCGGTGTAGGTCACGGTGCGCTTGCGCGAGACATCCTCGGTCCGGCCGCGCGCAAAGAAATCGCGACCCAGTTGATCGCGCGCCATCAGACGGGCGGCAGAACGGCGCATGGCCTCCAGCCGCTCCAGCTGAAACGCCAGATGCGCGGCCAGTTCCTCGCCGGACGGACCTTCGTCGTTCGGATCAGGCGGCAACAGCAGGCGGGATTTCAGGAATGCCAGCCATGCCGCCATCACCAGATAATCGGCAGCCAGTTCGATCCGCAGACGTTTTGCCGCCTCGACAAAAGCAAGATACTGCACCGCGAGGTCCAGAATGGAGACCTTGCGCAGATCGACCTTTTGCGTGCGCGACAACGTCAGCAACAAATCGAGCGGCCCCTCGAACCCGTCCACATCCACCACCAGAGATTCAGCGGCGACGCGTGTTTTGACGTCGTCGAATTCGTCTCGCCTGCTGGCTAGTCCGGCAATATGATCGTCGGGCATAACGGCCCCTCCTGTATCTGCGCGCGGCCCGGTCCGGAACTGTGCGCGGTGTCGTGTCGGACCCGTCCCGGTCCTTGTTTTCCCTCGAACGAGGGTTAATTATTTGTCAACGCCAGACAGGCAACACCGCGCGCCGACAGCGCGCCGCATAAAATACCGGCCTGGTCAACCGTATCGAGGCCTGCCGCGCGCAACTGATAGAGAACCCGCCCGCCGGCATCGATCGGTGTGATAACACGCTGTAGCCCGCCAAGAAGATCGGGATATTGCGCTGTGTAGCGCGCCCAGCCATCTGCGGCGTCCGACAGGCTGTTGAACGCGCCAAGCTGCGCCAGAACCGCGCCGGGGTCCAGCACGGGATTGCCATAGGGCGGCTTCGGACGCGGTGGTTCCGGCACATCAAGCGAGGTATCGCCCTGTTCCGGCAAGGCCTGCAAAATCAGGTTGTTGATGATGTCGTTTTCATAAAAACTGTCAGGGCGGCGCAATGGCACGGTCATACCGTCAGGGGCCACCGCATTGATCTGTGGCGGCACGGTGGTCACAGGTGTTCCGTCCGGGTTTACCTCTTGCAATACGGACGATGCGTCTATCCGCAACGGTTCCTGTGCCGGTTCCGGCGCTGGCGCAGCCGGTATCGCCTGCAAGACGCCCTGGCTGGTATCTTCGGGCTGGATCGTTTGTTCGGGCGGGGCAAGCGTTGCGGTTGTATCTACGGGAACGGGCTTGTTGCGGGCCAGAACCTCGTTGACCTCCAACCCCTGATAAGCGGCCTGCGTGCCGCCCGGATCGGACGGCGCGATACGGGCCTGACCCGCCATCGCGCGAATAATCGGAATGTCGCCGGCGTCGCGCTGACCCAGACCGACGGCCCAGTAAACGATGGCGCCAACCAGCCCGACAGAAATAACCGCCCCGAAGCCGCGCAGCAGAAAAGACACAGTTCTACCGGCCCCGACAGGAGCCGATCCACGCAGAGTCGATTCGTATTGCGATTCCTGCATCGGGTTCTTGGCCTTTCACGAACACTTTATATTGTGTCCGCCACTACTCCAACCCCAAAATGTGCTTGTTACTACCGCATCTCTTTAGCCGGGGTCACCCCCAGGATACCCAGACCGGCGGCAATAGCAACGGCTACAGCACGGATCAGGGCAAGACGGGCAAGACTTTGCCGGTGCTGGTCGGGCAGGATAAAGCGCAACTCCGGCTCTATTTTGCCAAGGTGTTGCAGGGCGTGGAAACCGGATGCGAGGTCATAAAGGTAAAAGGCGATGCGGTGCGGTTCGTTGTGTTTTGCCGCCGCTTCCAGCAAGCGCGGCCACTCGGCCAGTTTCCTGACCAGCGCGGTTTCCGTGGCATGGACGAGCAACGAAACATCGGCGGTGGCAAGGGTTTCATCGGAAACATCAAACCCCGCCTCGACAGCCTTGGCCAGAACCGACGTCACCCGCGCATGTGCGTATTGCACATAGAAAACCGGATTGTCCCGGGACTGTTCCAGAACCTTGGCAAAATCGAAATCGAGCGGCGCGTCGTTCTTGCGGGTCAACATCACAAAACGGGTGACATCGGCCCCGACCAGATCAACGACATCCTTGAGCGTCACAAACGTCCCTGCCCGTTTCGACATCTTGAACGGTTCGCCGTTTTTATACAGCTTCACCAACTGGCACAGTTTGATATCAACCGGCACGGTGCCGTCGGACAGCGCGGAAACAGCCGCCTTCATGCGTTTGACATAACCGCCGTGATCCGCGCCCAACACGTCGATCAGTTCGTCAAAGCCGCGCTGGATTTTGTCATAGTGATAGGCGATGTCCGGCGCGAAATAGGTCCAGCTGCCATCGGATTTCTTCACCGGCCGGTCCACATCGTCGCCGTGTTCGCTGGATTTGAACAGGGTCTGTTCGCGCGCCTCCCAATCCTCGGGCAGCTTGCCTTTGGGTGGTTCCAACACGCCTTGATAGATCAGGCCCTTGGCGTCCAGCGTTTCCAGCGCGCTTTCGATCTTGCCGGTGCCGTAAAGCGATTTTTCGCTAAAGAACACGTCCATCGTCACGCCAAGCGCTTTCAGGTCGGCGCGGATCATATCCATCATCTGTTCGGTGGCGAACTCGCGTAAATCCGCCAGCCAGACGCTTTCGGGCTGGTCCAGCAGGGTGTCGCCGTATTTCGCGGCAATCGCCTTGCCGACGGGAATCAGATAGTCGCCGGGATACAGCCCCTCGACAATTTTCGGTTCTTGCCCCAACGCCTCGCGGTAGCGTTCATAGGCCGAGCGTGCCAGCACATCCACCTGCGCACCGCCGTCGTTGATGTAGTATTCGCGGGTCACATCATATCCGGCAAAATCCAGCAGTCCGGCCAACGCATCGCCAAAGACCGCGCCGCGCGTGTGACCGACATGCAACGGGCCGGTGGGGTTGGCCGAAACGAATTCCACATTGACCTTGCGGCCCGCCCCCATATCGGAACGGCCAAAATCGTCGCCCGCAGTGATGGCGGACCGGACAACAGCCAGCCACAGCGACGGATCGAGCCGCAGATTCAAAAACCCCGGTCCGGCCACGTCGGCGGTTTGCACCCGCGCATCGGTCGCCAACTTTGTCGCCAGTGCTTCGGCAATATCGCGCGGTTTCATGCGCGCCTGTTTCGCCAGAACCATCGCCGCATTGGTCGCCATATCGCCATGCGCCGCATCGCGCGGCGGCTCTACCGCAACATTGGCGAAATTCAGACCGTCGGGCAAAACGCCCTCGGCTACCAGCGTATTCAAACTATCCAACACCAGCGTGTTGATTTCGGCGAAAACATTCATGCGTTCAGTCCTGCAAAAGAGATTGGGCGCGACATAGCATAGCCAGTCGCGCCCTTCCAGTTCTCAATTCCCCCGTGAAGGGGAGGTAACGTATCAGTGGCCCAGAATCTGGGACAGGAACAGTTTCGTCCGCTCGTTCTGCGGGTTGTTGAAGAACTCTTCCGGTTCGTTCTGCTCTACGATCTGGCCAGCATCCATGAAGATAACGCGGTTGGCCACCTTGCGGGCAAAGCCCATTTCGTGGGTCACAACGATCATGGTCATGCCTTCTTCGGCCAGCTCGACCATCGTGTCCAGAACCTCGGAAATCATTTCCGGGTCAAGGGCCGATGTCGGCTCGTCGAACAGCATGATGCGCGGCTTCATGCACAGCGAACGGGCAATCGCCACACGCTGCTGCTGACCACCCGAAAGCTGGCCCGGATATTTCAGCGCCTGCTCGGGGATCTTCACCTTTTCGAGGAAGTGCATCGCGATTTCCTCGGCCTCTTTCTTGGGCGTTTTACGCACCCAGATCGGGGCGAGCGTGCAGTTTTCCAGAATGGTCAGATGCGGGAACAGGTTGAAGTGCTGAAACACCATCCCGACCTCGCGGCGAACCTTGTCGATATTCTTGAGGTCCGAGGTCAGCTCGGTCCCGTCAACAATGATGTCGCCCTTCTGGTGTTCTTCCAGACGGTTGATACAGCGGATCAGCGTCGATTTCCCCGACCCGGAAGGGCCGGCGACAACGATGCGTTCGCCACGATAAACCGTCAGGTCGATATCGCGCAGAACATGAAAGGCACCATACCACTTGTTCATCTTGGTGATCTGGATTGCGACCTCGTCAGACACTTCCATGCCGGCGCGGTCAACTTCTTTTTCGATAGCAGTAGACATTTTATGAATAGCTCCTGATTAGTGTCCGGTCTGGAGTTTACGTTCCAGATACATCGAATAGCGGGACATGGAGAATGTGAAGACCCAGAACATGAGGGCAACGAACAGGTAGAGTTCCCATACGATACCGTTCCAGTCCTGATCGGCGCGGATGGCATTGGTCAGACCCAGAGGGTCCATCAAACCGATGATCGACACCAGTGTGGTGTCTTTGAACAGGCCGATGAACGTTCCCACAATTCCGGGAATCGCGATTTTCAGCGCCTGCGGCATGATGATCAGACGGTTGGCTTTCCAGTAATCAAGGCCAAGCGCATCGGCGGCCTCGTACTGGCCGCGCGGCAGGGCGGCAAGGCCCCCGCGGATCACCTCGGCCATATAGGCCGCGGAAAACAGCGTCACCATGATGACAACACGCAGGATGATATCGAAGTTGGTTCCCGGCGGCAGGAAGTAGTTCAGCAGAACCGAGGCCACAAACAACAGGGTAATCAACGGCACACCGCGAATAAACTCGATATACGCGACCGACAGGGTTTTCAGGATGAACAGGTTCGACTGGCGGCCCAGCGCCAGAAAGATCCCCATCGGGAACGACAGCGCGATACCGGCAACACCGATAGTCACAGACAAGGCCAACCCGCCGAATTTCGACGACGGCACCGCCTCGATCCCCAAGGGGACAGCGGAATGTAACGCGCCGGCAACAGGCCCGGCCAGAAACAGCCACCACAGGATCGGCCCGAGGATCGACGCAATAACCGCCACCAGATTACCGGCGATCGGTGTCAGAACCTTGAACAAAACCACCCCGACTACGAAACCGGCGATAACAACCAGCGGCGACCAGATAGAACCGCCCCACAGCAGCCAGTAACCAAGGAAGGGGTAAATAGCCGAAAACCAGATCATTTTGCGCGGCAGCTTGTCGAACAAAACCGGCGAAACCGCGGTCAGCAACAAAACGAAGGCCAGAACCACACGCCAGCGTTGATCCGGCGATCCTCCCTGACCATTGGGATAGAACCCGAACATCAACTGCGGAAACCGTTCATGGATAACCGCCCAACAGGCACCCGGCGCCGTTTCGCGACACTGGGTCAGCGAATCGGCATTCCATGTGCTATCGAGCGCCCACGGCAGGAAATCCTTCAGCACCGTGTACAGGGCGAATAACCCGACGAGGGTCAAGATGCTGTTCAACCAGCCGGAAAACAGGTTTTCCCGCAGCCACTTGTAGATACCGGTTTCCCCTATCGGCGGGGTTTGTTCCGGCAGCATTTCAGTGCGGACATAAGATACGCGTTTCATACTACCGTCT
>CAZDLV010000118.1:0-7193 GCA_964506345.1 uncultured Rhodobacterales bacterium
GGTGATGTCCAGCTTGTTCAGCTCGGTGCGCATGGCGTCCACAGCGGCCTGGTCGGCGGCTTTCTCGTCACCGCCCCCCACCAGTTTCGCACTGGCAATTGCAGCAGCTTCGGAAACGCGGGCAAGCGCCAGCGAAAGTATACGGTCGGAAAAAAGGGAATCGGGCATCGGTGTGTCCTTTGTTGTCTGGGCCTAGACGGATTCTATGCGGATGGCGACGGGTGCGGCAAGAGAAACCTCTTGCGCGGAAATTTCGGTCAGGGCGCCGTCAAGCCGCGCGCGCGAAACAGCATGCGTAACGATCAGAACCGGCGCCATTTCACCGGCATGGCCATGTTGGCGCATCCGGTTGATGGAAACGCCGTGTTTCCCCAGAATTGTGGCAACCTGCGCCAGCACGCCGGGCGCATCCGCCAGCGAAAACCGCAGGTAATACGAGGCGTCGGCTCCGGCACTGGATCGCGCTGCCTGCACCAGCGTCGCGGCAGGTGCGCCAAACACCGGAATAACCATCCCGCGTGCAATGTCCATGACGTCGCCCATCACCGCGCTGGCGGTCGGGCCTTCGCCGGCGCCGGGGCCCTGATACACGGTCTGGCCGACGAAATCGCCCTCCACCACCACCATGTTGGAAACCCCCTCCAACTGGCCGAGCGGCGAATCCGCGGGCACCAGACAGGGCTGCATCCGCTGTTCCAGTCCGTCCTCGTTCATCCGCGCCACGCCCAGCAGCTTGATGCGATAGCCCATATCGGCGGCGTCCTCGATATCGGTCAGGGAGATCCGCTCGATCCCCTCGATCTTCACCCCGTCGAAATCCACCTGCGTGCCGAAGGCCGTGGCGGCCAGCAGCGACAGCTTGTGCGCGGCGTCGAACCCGCCGACATCGGTGGCGGGGTCGGCCTCGGCATAGCCCAGTTCCTGTGCGTCCTTCAGCACATCGGCGTAATCGGCGCCGGTGTCCTCCATCACGGTCAGGATATAGTTGCAGGTGCCGTTCATCACGCCCATCACCCGCTCGATCCCGTTGGCGGCCAGCCCTTCGGTCAGGGCCTTGACGATGGGAATACCACCGGCCACGGCGGCCTCGAACCGCAGGGCGACGGCGTTTTCCTCGGCCAGTTTTGCCAGCGCCTGCCCGTGCAGGGCCAGCAGCGCCTTGTTGGCGGTGACCACATGCTTGCCGTTGCCGAGCGCGGTTTCCACGCAGGCCTTGGCCGGTCCGTCCTCGCCGCCCATGACCTCGATCACCACATCGACGTCGTCGCGCCGTGCCAGCGCCACGGGGTCGTCCTCCCACGCATAGGCGGACAGGTCCACGCCGCGATCGCGCCCGCGCGAACGGGCGGAAACGGCAGTGATGGCAATCGGGCGTCCGGCGCGCGCGGCCAGCAAATCGCCGTGCGTCTGCACGATTTTGACGATGCCTGCGCCGACGGTTCCCAAACCGGCAATGGCCAGCTTCAGCGGTTCACTCATTTTCTCAAGGCTCCCAAAATCCCCAGCCGTCGGGCCGGTATCCACGGCTCAAGGCCATTGTCGTTGTGCGGTCTTCATGGGTCCAGACGGACGCGAATGTAAAGGGGATATCCGGGACCTCGACACTGATTTCCCCGTCCTCGCCGCGTGTGGCGGTGTAACCGAAGGTCTTCAGCACCTTCTGGAAGGTCTCGGGGTTTGCCCCGTCCACCGGCACGAAGGTCAGGTCCAGCGTGATATTCGCCCCTTCGGCAATCCCGTGTTCCTTTTGCAGTGTCGCCACGGTATAGGCCGTCTGGTTCTGTTGCAACGCGACGTCCCAGTCCTCAGCCACTGTTTTCATCCCGATATTTTTCGACCAGATCGGCGGCGTTTTCCATCACATGGCGCACGTTGCGTGCGGCCTGCCGGATGCGTTGTTCGTTTTCCACAAGGCCAAGGCGCACATAGCCCTCGCCGTATTCGCCGAAACCGATGCCGGGGGACACGGCGACCTCGGCCTCTTGCAACAGAATTTTCGAGAAACCCATGGAGCCGATTTCGGCAAATGCCTCGGGCACCGGCGCCCATGCGAACATGGTGGCGGGGGGCGGCGGGATGTCGAAACCGGCGCGGCCCATGCTTTCCACCAGCACGTCGCGGCGCGATTTGTAGGTTTCGCGGATTTCCGCGATACAATCGGTCGGCCCGTTGAGCGCCGCTGCTGCCGCCACCTGCACGGGGGTAAAGGCGCCGTAATCCAGATAGGACTTGATCCGCGTCAGCGCCGCGATCAACCGCTTGTTGCCGACCGCAAACCCCATGCGCCAGCCGGGCATGGAGAATGTCTTGGACAGCGAGGTGAATTCCACCGCGATATCCTTGGCGCCTTCGACCTGAAGAATAGAAGGCGGCGGGTTTCCGTCGAAATAGATCTCGGCGTAGGCCAGATCGGACAGCAGCCAGATGTTGTGTTTTTTGGCGAAAGCCACCAGCTCCGCATAAAAATCCAGATCGCAAAGCTGCGCGGTCGGGTTCGAGGGGAAGGACACCACGATCGCCACCGGTTTGGGCACCGAATGTTTCACGGCGCGGTCGAGTTGGCGCATGTATTCTTCGGGATTGAAAGCCCCGTTGTGCAGGGTCTGGATATGGCGCAGCGTGCCGCCGGCGATCATGAAACCGTAAGGATGGATCGGGTAGCTGGGGTTCGGCACCAGCATCACGTCGCCCGGCGCGGTAATGGCCATGGCAAGGTTGGCGAGCCCCTCTTTCGATCCCAGCGTCGCGATCACCTCGGTCTCGGGGTCCAGTTCCACATTGAAGCGGCGGGCGTAATATCCGGCCTGTGCCTTGCGCAAACCGGGGATCCCGCGCGAGGCGGAATAGCGGTGCGTGCGCGGTTTCTGCACGGTTTCTATCAGCTTGTCGACGATATGTTTCGGCGTGTCCATATCGGGGTTGCCCATGCCGAAGTCGATAATATCCATCCCCTCGGCCCGATACTGCGCCTTGAGGCGGTTGACCTCGGCAAAGACATAGGGCGGAAGGCGTTTGATACGGTAGAATTCTTCGGTCATGGGGCTGGCCTGTGTTGGACGGTTTTAGGGGGTTATACTGTGGGCGCGCAGGATTTTACAGGGGTTTGTGCCGCGCCAGCGCCGCTTCCAGTCTGGCACGGTCGCGCGAGGACAAAACCGGCCCCGACAAGGCCGTCATGCGCTGGCGCAAAGCGGCGGCGCGCGCGCTCAATGTGTCCGGTCCGCGTCGTGCGATTGCGCCGCTGCGGAAATACGCCACCGGCAGCAACGGAATATACCCGCGTGCCAGCGCATCGGCCGACACCGGCAGGCTCGCCTGGTCGACCTCGGGCGGCAGGCTGCATGCCGACACCAGCAGCACCAGCGCCGCGACCGGCGCAAAGGCGCGCGTGCGGGCACCGGTAGCGTTGAAAATGTCACGGAAAAATACCATTTGCGCCTTTGTCACGGTTGTCTTGGAAAACCGGCCTGATTTAGGGCATAGTTACCCGCGCCGCTTTATGCAGGCAAGGCAAACAGCAAGGAAAGCCCCGATGTCGGAAGATTCGTCGCAGATTGACCGCAACTTCGAGCAATTAACCGCCGAGGGACAGGCGTTTGCCGAAAATATGGCCAAAGTCGCCGAAACCAGCCAGAAAATCTGGCAGGAATTTCTCGAAGGCGAGGCCGGCGAACACCCCGCTGCCGCGCCTGATCCGTTGAACACCACCCCGGCTTTTGCCGACCTGATGACGGCGCTTCTGGCCGATCCGCAAAAACTGGCGGAATCGACGCTGGAATACTGGCAGGCGCAAAACGCGATCTGGCAGCATGCCATGCTGAAATGGATGGGGGCCGAAGACGCGGCCAAAGCCGTGGATATGCCGCCCCTGCGCAACGCCGGCAAACGCTTTGCCTACAAGGACTGGTCGGAAAACGCGCTGTTCGAATATATCAAGCAATCCTACCTGCTGGCCTCGGACTATGTGCAGGACGCGGTAGAGGCCGCGCCGATGGACCCGAAGGAGCGCAAGAAGGCCGCCTTCTATGCCCGCAATTTCGTCGAGGCCATGAACCCCGCCAATTTCGCGGCCCTCAACCCCGAGGTGCTGGAGGCGACATTTGCCGAAAAGGGCGAGAATCTGGTGCGCGGGTTCCAGATGATGCTGGAGGACATCGAGCGCGGCAAGGGCAAGCTGCTGATCCGCCAGACCGACATGAACGCCTTCAAGGTCGGGCGCGACATGGCGCTGACCGAAGGGGCGGTGATCTGGCAGAACAATATCATGCAACTGATCCAGTATGCCCCCGCCACCGAACAGGTGCATGCGAAGCCGCTGCTGATGATCCCGCCGTGGATCAACAAATACTATGTGCTGGACCTCAACCCGAAGAAATCCATGATGAAATGGCTGGTGGAGCAGGGCTATACCGTTTTCATCATCTCGTGGGTCAACCCCGACGAACACCAGAAGGACGAGACCTGGGGCAGCTACATGCAGGGCGTGTCCGATGCTATCGACGTGGTGCTGAGGGAAACGGGGCAGAAACAGGTGAACCTTGCCAGCTACTGCATCGGCGGCACGCTGACCGGCACGATTCTGGCGAAGATGTGCAAGGCAAAGGACAGGCGCGTCGCCTCGGCCACGTTTTTCACCGCGCTGCTGGATTTCGAGGACGGCGGCGAGTTGCAGGTGATGGTGGATGAACAGACCATCGCCATGGTCGATGACCTGACGGAGCAGGGCTATCTGCCGGCGCAGACCATGGCCAGCGCCTTCAACATGCTGCGCTCCAACGACCTGATCTGGTCCTATGTCGTCAACAACTACATGCTGGGGAAAGAGCCGTTCCCCTTCGATCTGCTTTACTGGAACGCCGATTCAACGGCTATGCCGGCGCGGGTGCATCATTTCTATCTGCGCAATTTCTATATCGACAACCGGCTGGTGGACGGCACGCTGGAGGTGGAGGGGGAAACCCTCTCGATCACCGACATCAGCACGCCGGTTTACCATATCGCCACGGTGGACGACCATATCGCACCGGCGCATTCGGTCTATTGCGGGGCGCGGAAGATGGAGAATGCGAAGGTGCGTTTCGTGCTGTCCGGTTCCGGCCATATCGCAGGGGTGGTGAACCCGCCTGCCGCGAGGAAATACCAGTTCTGGAGCGATGGCGACCTGAGTCCCGAAACGCTGGACGACTGGCGTGCGGGCGCGACCGAAACCGCCGGAAGCTGGTGGCCCGACTGGGACAAATGGCTGAAGCGCCGGTCCGGCAAAAAGGTTCCGGCGCGCAAGGCCGGTGCTGTGCATGGCGTCATCGAGCCAGCGCCGGGGGCCTACGTTACGAAGCGTTTCGATCAGGTGTAGCCTTGCCGTTCATATAATATTCCACATGCGCGGCAATATCCGTCGGGATCGGTTTCCCCATGGCGCGCCCGAAGGTCTGGCGCACCATTAACGGCGCCAGCAGGTCAGTCAGCGCGATCAGCGGCGGTTCCACCCGCAATTGCCCCGATTTCTGGTATCGTTCCAGCAGCCCCGCAATGTTCGCGAATGTTTTCATCGGCACATCCAGACCGCCGCGCAGTTCGGGGTGGCGCGGGATTTCGGTCATGATGATGGGAAACACCGGCCCGAACACCGCATTGGTTTCCATATAGGCGGTGATGATGGCGAACAGGTCGGCGCGCAAATTCCCGCTGTACTCCAGCCGCGACATCGGCGTGTCGGCCAGCAAATACGACAGCGCCGCACACAGCAGGCTGGCCTTGTTGCGGTATTTGCGAAACAATGTCGCCTCGTTGATTCCGGCGGTCTTGGCAATTTGCAATGTCGTTGCGTTGTCGTACCCGTTGCGGGTGAAAACCTCGATCGTGGCACGATAAACGGCGGCATCGTCTATAATCTTGGGCATGGCGCATCCCTTTTTACAAGTTTACACATGCAATAAATCATTCATCCCGCCTTCGCAACAGTCATGCGCCGGACTTTACATTTGAACACTCGTTCAGTTACGCTGTTCCAAAAACGACAGGGACACGGAAAACATGGCACGCAGAACAGGTTCCAGCGGCGAGGAAACCGCGCGGTTGCTACGCGCAGCGGCGCTGAAACTGTTTTCGCGTGACGGCTATGCCGCCGTTTCCATGCGCCAGATCGCGCGGGAAATCGGGGTGCAGGCCGGGGCGCTCTATCTTTACACCGCCGACAAGCAAACCCTGTTGTTCGACTTGCTCAACCGGCATATGGAGGCGCTGTTGAGCGCATGGGACGCCGCACCCAAGCCCGACACCGGCGACCCCGCGCGCCGTCTGGAATGTTTCGTGCGTTTCCATATCCGTTTCCACCTGCCGCGCGCCGAGGAGGTGTTCATTTCCTACATGGAACTGCGCAATCTGGAGCCGGACAATTTCGCCCGCATCGAGAAACAGCGCCGCCGCTACGAGGGGCTGTTGCAATCCATTCTGGCTGACGGCAAGGCGACGGGCGATTTCAAGGTGGCGGACGTCAAGGTCGCGACCTTTGCCATCATCGCCATGCTGACCGGCATGAACACATGGTATCGCGACGGCGGGCGGCTGTCGGTCGATATGGTCGAGGAGATTTACCTCGATATGGTGCTGGCCGCTGTCGGGGTGGAACGATGAGGCTGGTCCTGCACCATTGCCATCAGGCGCGTTCCATGCGGACGCTCTGGCTGCTGCACGAACTGGGCGCCGATTTCGAGCTGGTGGTGCATGACTTCGGGCCGGAGCTGCGCTCGGATGCCTATCTGGCGAAACACCCGCTGGGGCGCGTTCCGGCGCTGGAGATCGACGACAGGGTGCTGTTCGAGACCGGCGCCATCACCGAATACCTGTGCGAGGTGCTGGACAGCGGCGACCTGTATCGCGCTCCCGGCGATCCCGAGCGCATGGAATGGCTGCAATGGCTGCACTACGCAGAAACCGTCGCGGTGCATGGCGCGGCGCTGACGCAACAGCATATCGTGATTTACGAGGACAAGGACCGCTCGCCCCTGATCATGAAGCTGGAGGCGCGGCGGCTGGAAAAAACGCTGGAGGTGCTGGACGCGCATCTGGCGGGGCGGGAATACCTGCTCTCGACCTTCAGCGCGGTGGATATCCCGGTGGGGTATTCGATCTATGTGGCAAAACACTTTGTCCGGACAGAGGATTTTCCGCATGTAAAAGGCTGGTTTTCACGG
>CAZDLV010000119.1:0-7138 GCA_964506345.1 uncultured Rhodobacterales bacterium
CTGGACAGCGGCTGGAAATCCCGCTAGGGGCCTGGGGCCGTGACCCATACCCCCCCGCACCGCCCTAGCGGTAGGGGCGCAGATACAGCCCTTCGAATATCCATTTGGCCCAATGGAAAATCCGCGATTTCGGCAAAACGACCGACCGTTTTTCGCTGCGATACACCAGAATGCCGGAATCGACGGTGTCGATGATGCAAACCAGTTCGGATTTGAAATTGTGGCTCGGGGTCTGGCCGTTGATTTCACCGGCAATGTTCTTCGCCGCGGCCTCGGCCTGCAGGTCGGCCTGATGCGCCTGTTTCGCCAGCCAGTCGGGACCGGGGTAGGAACCGGTGTCGCCGACCACATAGGTTTGCGGCCAGCCCTCGACCCGGCATTTCTCGTCGGCGCGGATAAAACCGCCCCCGGAGCGCGGCAGCTCGGTGTTGTCGAGCCACAGCGGGCCGGTCAGGCCCGGCATCATCAGCACCAGATCGGCGGGGAATTCGTCACGTTCAGTGACGACCTTGTCGGCGTCTATGCGCTTGGGTTTGGCCCCGAGGTAGGTCTTGATGTCGCGACGCGCCATTTCGGCCAGCAACCCGCCCACCGCTTTTTCGCCCAGACGAATGCCGGGTTTCGGCGCGCCGTTGAAGAACACGATATTGAATTTGTCACGGCGCCCCTGACGGCGCAGCAAGGTGTCGATACCGAACAGGAATTCGAACATCGGACCACCGCGCACGGCGCCGGGTTCCTTGGGGTTGGTGCCGAACCCGATGGCGATGGTGCCACCGTCCATTTCGTTCAGACGATCGGTGATTTTCTGGCCCGAGGCCGTACCTTCGCAGGGGATAATGGCGTTTTCCTTGATCCCCGGCAGTTTCTTGATGAAACGGCTGCCGGTGGCAATAATCAGGTAATCGTTGGTCAGCGTGCCGGTGTCGGTTTCCACCGTGCGGCCGTTGTCGGTGATGTTGGTAACCGATCCCTGATGCCAGGTGACGTTCTGGCGCTCGAAGAACCGCGCTACGTTCACCTCGATGTCGGAGGCATCGCGCAGACCGGCGGGCATCCAGATCAGGCTGGGCAGATAGGTCAGACGGTTGTGGGGCGACACAACCGTGATGTCGGCATCCACGCCGGATTTACGCAGTTGGCGTACAGCGGTCAGCGCGCCGAAACCGCTGCCGAGAATTACGATATGGGTCATGGCTTTTCCTTCGTATCCCCGTATCGGGGCAATAGTTGACTAAATTTGTTCCCTACCTAGGCCGAAACTGCGGCAATACACTGCGGCAGGTTGCCCTACCCCACGGTGGAAGGTTGGTGATTCCGGTGAACGTATAGCAGAAAACCGCGCGCGTGTTTTCACGTTTGCTCTATCCCAGAAACTTGCCGAGGCGCGGCAGGCCGGCACGTTTCAGCAACGGGCGCAGCGGTTGTTCGCGGCCGGAAATCCGCGCGGTGCGGGCCTGAACGGTGGCAGTGATGGCGGCCATGTCGACCGCGCCGCTGTGGGCGAAATCGAGCAGGAAGCTGTCGGGATCGCGGCGCAGGATGTTGTGGCGCGCCAGCACGCGGGTCGGGAAATCGCGCAGGTTGCGGGTAAGCAGAACGTCGGCCTGCCCCGCGATGGCCGCCGCCAGAACGTGGCGGTCATTGCGGTCCGGCAGGGTCAGGGTGTCGATACTGGCGGGATCGAAAGCGATCTGCGCCCCCGGCCAGTTGGCGTTGAGCAGGGCGATTTCGGTCCCTGCGATGCCGTCGGCCCCCTCCCCCAGACGGGCAGCGGCATGGCGCCATTCGGCGAGGATCTTTCCGGACCAGAGCGGCGTATACCCCCCCGCCGCGGCTGTCGCGATCAGAACCTCGCGCAGCACGGTCGGGAACAGGATGCAGGCGTCCAGCAGAACCCGCATCAGTCGAGACGCAGGAACAGCGCCTTGAGATAGGCGCTCTCGGCCAGATAGGGATGCGTCGGGTGGTCGGCGCCGGCCGCCCCCGTGTGGATGATCTGCGCGCGCCGCCCCGCCTTGCCGATACCGCGCAGGGAGACCTCGCGGAAACGGGTCAGGTCGGCGGCGTGGGAGCAGGAACACAGGACGAGATAGCCGCCCGGCTCCACCAGTTTCGCCCCGAGGCGTGCGACACGTTCATAAGCCCGCAGGCCGGATTCCAGCGCCGGTTTCGACGGGGCGAAGGCGGGCGGGTCGCAGACGACAAGGCCGAAACGTTTGTCCTCGTTCCCCATGGCGATCATGGTGTCGAAAGCGTCGCCCTTGCGGGTGGCGAAGCGGCCGGAAACGCCGGAGGCCGCCGCGCCCTTCTCCGCCAGTTCCAGCGCATTGGCCGAACCGTCCACCGCCAGCGCGCCGGTGGCGTCATTGGCCAACGCCGCGAGGGAAAAGCCACCGACGTGCGAGAACACGTCCAGCACCTCGCGCCCTTTGCCGAGGCGGGCGGCGAACGCGTGGTTCGGGCGCTGGTCATAGAACAGGCCGGTTTTCTGGCCGCCGAGCAGGTCGGCCATATAGGTGGCGCCGTTCATCGGCACCTCGATCAGGCCGGAGATTTCACCGCGGAGCGTCACGGTTTCCTCGTTCAGCCCCTCAAGTGTGCGGGCGCGACCGTTGGCGTTTTTCAACACGTTGGCGATGCCGGTGACGGCGACAAGGGCCTCGGTCAGGTCCGTAATCCGTTCCTCGGCCCATGCGGCATTCGGCTGGATCACGGCGGTATCGCCGAAACGGTCGATGATGATGCCCGGCAGGCCGTCGGCCTCGGCATGGACAAGGCGATAGAAGGGGGCGTCGAACAGGGTCTCGCGCAACTCCAGCGCGCGACGCAGGCGGGTTTCGAACCATGCACGGTCGATTTCGGCGTTCAGGTCCGTGTCCAGCACGCGGGCGATGATTTTCGACTTGGCGTTGAAGGCGGCCAGCGCAATCGGCTTGCGCTCCTTGTCCTGTATTTCGACGATGGCACCGGCGGGAATGGCGCGGGTGCGGCGGTCCAGCACCACCTGATCGGCATAGACCCAGGGCGCACCGAAGCGCAGGCGCTGGGCGTTGGATTTCGGCAACAGGCGAAGGACGGGGCGTGTGGATGTATCTGTCATAGGCATCCCCTAGCGGGTTCGGAATGAAAGGGGAAGGGTTGACGCGGTGCTTTGGCGTAAACACATGGGGGTAATGAAGCTGAAAACCGGTGTTGTAGTGATTGTGGCGGGCCTTGTTGCCGGCGTGGCGCTGTTAGCACCGCGCGCGATCTATGCGGATATTTGTCCGGTCTGCTTCGGATTGGAAAAAATCGCACCGCAGGTTTATCTGGAAAAGGACAGTCCGGTATCCGCCGACGCCGTTCTGCAAAGCGTCGCACTGGCCCGCGAACAGGTGGCTGTCTATTACGGTGCCTTCCCCGAACAACCGCGCCTGTTAATATGCGCAACACCGGATTGCGACCGCAGACTGGGCGGCAACGGGGCCAAGGCCGTGACCTTTGGCCCGTGGTTTATCCGTGTTTCGCCGGACGGCATGAATACAGTCATCCTTGCGCACGAGTTTTCGCATGTTGCACTGGCCGCGCGCGTCGATCCGGCAGCGCCACCGCCGGCCTGGTTCAACGAGGGGCTTGCCGTAATTATTTCCGACGATCCGCGCTATCTGAAAACCTGCACCGGCAAAACCGGTCTGCTGCCGGTTTCGTCGCGGGAATGGAACCGGCGCGCGGGTGCGGAACATAGCACCTTGTATCATCAGGCGGCCTGCGCGGTGCAGGGCTGGCTGGACACCCACGGCGGCAAAGACGGGGTTCTGGCCTTGCTGCGCGGGGAGTTGTCACACGAAGAGGCCTTCGGTGTCACGGACAAAGGCGCCGGATAACTCCGGCCCCTTTGTCAGGCAAGTGTTTACGCGTGTGCGCCGTGGCCCGTGTGGGTCAGTTTGCGGAACAGGTTGGCGATGCCTTTGCCAAGCGCGCGGAACAGGTCGGCGGAGGCTTCGGCGCGCAATTCGCGGGCTTTCAGCTCGTAGGCGCGGATTTCGCTCGGGGTCGGGCTGGGAATTTCGTTGATGTCCATATCGGCTCTCCTTTTCTGCATTGGTCAGCAATGCTGTCTTTTCCTGAGAGGGATATAGGATGTGCCGTGCCGGAGGAGCAGTAGGGATTTTCCTATTGCCGCTATGCGCGTGACGCATGGCTTACAGGAACTCCGGCAGGCTCCCCTCCTCGGCGGCAACGCAGAGCCAGTCGAACAGGAATTCCCCGACGGAGCGGAAGCAGACCACCTCGAAGGTTTCCGCGTCGGTCATCCAGAAGGCCGCCGCCAGCTGGCCGATGCGGGTGCGGCGCAGGTCGCCGGTGCCGAAGGCCTGCGGGGACAGGTCCACCGGCGCGCCTTTGGCCAGAACCTCGCGCGCGCCGGTGCCGGTCAGGCGGAACAGGGCGCGGGCGTCAGAGACGTTGACGGCCATGTGGTGGCTGTTGGCGAGCGCGGCCGAGAGGTCGGCGACAACGGCATCCGCGCGGGCGTAATCGACCAGCAGCAGCAATTCGTCGGGGGACATCCACGCGACCTGCCCCGTGTCGCCAAAGGTGATGCGGCGCACATCGGGCATGTCGGCGCCGGTAGCGGATGTGACAGCGGCGCGCAGGGCCGCGTCGGCAAGGTCGCCGCGCAGGGTGATCATGCCCTGCAATCCGGCCTCGGTGATTTCGATGGCGCCGGTGAACCGCGCGCCGTCCAGTACGGAAATGGCCTCAGACATTCTGGCGTTCCCCTTCCTTGTCATAGAAAACCGGATCGACGACCGTGGCACGGATCACCTTGCCCTCACACGGGAAGGTCAGGACCTCGCCCATGCGTCCCGCGCCGCCCTTGATCAGCGCCATGGCGATCGAATGCCCCAGCGTGGGCGAGAAATAGGTCGAGGTCACATGCCCGATCATGTTTTCCTGCCCGTAGCGGTTCTTGCCGCCCTCCACCGCATGCGCGCCGTCCGGCAGCACGTCGGCCGGGTTTTCGGTCAGCAGGCCGACCAGTTGTTTGCGGTCATCCCGTTGCAGGAACGGGCGTTCCATGGCGCGTTTGCCGATGAAGTCGGTCTTTTTCTTCGACACGGCCCAGCCGAGGTTCAGGTCCTGCGGGATGACGGTGCCGTCGGTCTCGTCCCCGATCATGATGAAACCCTTTTCGGCGCGCATGACGTGCAGGGCCTCGGTGCCGTAGGGCATGATGCCGAATTCCGCACCCGCTGCGGCGATTTTGTCCCAGAAGGCCTGCCCCTGAGCAGCCGGAACGGCGATTTCGTAGGACAGCTCGCCGGAGAAAGAGATGCGGAAAGCCCGCGCCTTGATGCCGGCCAGCGTGCCTTCGACAAAACCCATGAAAGGCAGCGCGTCGGGGGATACATCCATGCTGCCGAGAGCCTCCAGCACCTTGCGGGCCTTCGGGCCGACCACGGCGATCTGGGCGTATTGTTCGGTGAGGTTGGCGGTGTAGACCTTGAAATCCCACCACTCGGTTTGCAGCCATTCCTCCATCCACGCATGCACACGGTCGGAGCCGCCCGAGGTGGTGTGGCACAGGAATGTGTCCTCGGACAGGCGCGCGACCACGCCGTCGTCGAACAGGAAGCCGTTTTCATTGCACATCAGGCCATAGCGGCATTTGCCCGGTTTCAGGCTGGACATCATGTTGGTGTAGATCAGGTCGAGGAATTTCGCCGCGTCCGGCCCCTTGACCAGAATTTTCCCCAGTGTCGAGGCGTCGAGCATGGAAACGCCGCGGCGCGTGTTCAGAATCTCGCGCGTTACGGCCTGCTGCACGGTTTCGTCGTCGCGGGTGTAGGTATAGGGGCGGCGCCAGTCGGCGACCGGCTCCCACACCGCGCCGTTGGTGTCGTGCCAGGCATCCATCGGGGATTTGCGGGTCGGTTTGAACAGCTTGCCGCGTGCCTCGCCAGCGATGGCGCCCAGCGAGATCGGGGTGTAGGGCGGGCGGAAGGTGGTGGTGCCGACCTGCGGAATCGGGGCGTTCAGCGCATCGGCCAGCACCGCCAGACCGTTGATGTTGGACAGCTTGCCCTGATCCGTGGCCATGCCGATGGTGGTGTAGCGTTTGGTGTGTTCGACGCTTTCATAGCCTTCCTGCGCCGCGAGGCGGATGTCCGAGACCTTCACGTCGTTCTGGAAATCCAGCCAGCTTTTGGCGCGCAGTTTGTAGGGCGCCTTGGCGGGCATGGACCAGACGGGTTGCATCGGTTCCTCGGTCGGCGCGGTGGCCATGGGAGGCGTGTCGGTGGCGGGGGCGAAGCCTGTTTCCTCGACAGCCTGTCGCGCGGCCTGAATGGCGTTTTGCAGGGCAGCAGTGGCGTGGAGTTCGCCGGAGGCCGTGCCGGCGCTCAGCACGAAACCGAGGCCATCATCACCAAGCGGCGGGCGGTCCGGATCGGGCGCGAACATGGCGTTGTCGGCGTCCCAGTCCAGCTTGCCGCCGCGGTGGGACCACAGGTGGACAACGGGGGACCAGCCGCCGGACATGGCGACGGTATCGCAGGGGATGGTCTCCAGCACCGCGCCGGTGCCGTCCTGGGTGCAGATTTCAACGGCCTTAACGGTTTTGTAACCTTTGACCGTTGCAATGCCCTTGCCGGTTTCCACGCGGATGCCCAGCGCGCGGGCCTGTTCGGGCAGGCTTCCGCTGGCCTGCGGGCGGGCGTCGAGGATCAGCGGCACCTCCAGCCCTGCCTGTTTCAGGGTGATGGCGGTGCGGTAGGCATCGTCATTGTTGGTGACAACCACGATGCGCCGACCCGCCGCAACGCCGTAAAGCGTGGCGTAGTCGCGCACGGCCGAGGCCAGCATGACGCCGGGCAGATCGTTGCCAGCAAAGGCCAGCGGACGTTCCAGCGCGCCGGTGGCGGTGAGGATGCGTTTCGCGCGGATACGCCACAGGCGGTGGCGCGGGCCAGCCGTTTCGGGGGCGTGGTCGGTCAGGCGCTCGTAGCCCATGGCGTAACCGTGGTCGAACACGCCGGACCCCATCATGCGGGTGCGGATAGTGACATTTTCCATCGATTCCAGCTCGGCTTTGGCCGTTTCGATCCAGTCGACAGCCGCCTGCCCGTCGATTTCCACGCCGCCCCCCAAGGCA
>CAZDLV010000120.1:0-7119 GCA_964506345.1 uncultured Rhodobacterales bacterium
AAACCACGGTTATTTCATCCGGCCCGCTTTCGGGGAATGTTCCAATGGTGCGTGAAAACCACGCACCCTACACATCCAGCTCTTCCACAAACCGCGCGTTTTCCTGGATATACTGGAATCGCAGCTCCGGTTTCTTGCCCATCAGCCGCTCGACCAGATCGCCGGTTTCGCCGGGGATATCCTCGTCTATCGTCACGCGGATCAGGGTGCGCGAGGTCGGGTCCATCGTCGTTTCCTTCAACTGCGAAGGGTTCATTTCCCCCAGCCCCTTGAAGCGCGAGACCTCGATCTTGCCGCGCGCGCCAAGGCCCTTTTCAAGCCACATGTCGCGTTCCGCCTCGTCATTGGCATAAACCGATTTGGCGCCCTGCGTCAGGCGATACAGCGGCGGGGCGGCCAGAAACAAATGGCCTTGATCGATCAGCGGGCGCATCTGGCTATAGAAAAATGTCATCAGCAGCGCCGCGATATGGGCGCCGTCCACATCCGCATCCGTCATGATAATAATGCGTTCATAACGCAGGTCGTCGACGTTGAATTTCAGCCCCGGCTGCACCCCCATCGCCTGACACAGATCGTTGATTTCCTGGTTTTTCGCCATCTTGCCGGATGCCGCGCCCAGCACGTTCAGGATTTTCCCCTTGAGCGGCAAAATAGCCTGCGTTTTGCGGTTTCGCCCCTGTTTGGCCGATCCACCAGCCGAATCCCCCTCCACCAGAAACAGTTCGGTGTTGGAGCGATCCTTGGCGGCACAATCGGCCAGCTTGCCGGGCAGGCGCAGCTTCTTGGTCGCGGATTTTCGGGCGGTTTCCTTTTCGGCCCGCCTGCGCAACCTTTCATCGGCGCGCAGCACCAGATAATCCAGAATGGCACCGGCGGATTTCGTGTCTGCCGCCAGCCAGTTGTCGAAATGGTCGCGCACGGAATTTTCCACCAGCCGCGCCGCGACCGAGGTCGCAAGCCGGTCTTTGGTCTGGCCGACGAACTCCGGCTCGCGGATGAATACCGAAATGATGGCGCAACCGCCGGCCGTCAAATCCTCGCGCGTGATCTGCGCCGCTTTGCGGTTGTTGACCAGTTCGCCATACGCCCGCACACCTTTCAGGATCGCCGCCCAGAAGCCGCTTTCGTGTGTGCCCCCCTCGGGCGTCGGCACCGTGTTGCAATAGGACGAAATGAAACCGTCGCGCGCCGGTGTCCAGTTGATTGCCCACTCCACCTTGCCCACGGTATCGTCCCCGAACCGCTCGGCGAACTCCACCGTGCCGGCGAAAGGTTTGTCGGCATAGGTGGCGTTTCCGTGCAATGTCTCGTTCAGATAATCGGCCAGCCCGCCGGGAAAATGAAAGGTTGCGCTGGCTGGCGTTTCATCGCCGGCCAACAGGACCTCGGGCGCACACTTCCAGCGGATTTCGACGCCGGAAAACAGATACGCCTTGGATCGCGCCATCCTCAACAACCGCGCCGGTTTGAACCTGAGCTTCGGGCCGAATATTTCGGCGTCAGGGTGAAAACGGACCGAGGTTCCGCGCCGGTTTTGCACCGGTCCGAGGTTTTCCAGTTGCCCTTGCGCGATGCCCCGTTTGAATGTCAGCCGGTGCAACTGCTTGTTGCGCGCCACCTCGACCTCGACCAGATCGGACAGGGCATTGACCACCGAAACCCCGACACCGTGTAACCCGCCCGAGGTCTGGTAGGCCTTGCCGCCGAATTTACCGCCCGCGTGCAACGTGCAAAGGATAACCTCCAGCGCGGATTTATCCGGAAATTTCGGATGCGGATCAACCGGAATTCCACGGCCGTTGTCGGTAATGGTGACGGAATAATCGGCGTGCAGTTCCATCGTGATACGGCTGGCGTGTCCGGCAACGGCCTCGTCCATTGCGTTGTCCAGCACCTCGGCAACCAGATGGTGCAGCGCGCGTTCGTCGGTGCCGCCGATATACATGCCGGGGCGTTTGCGCACAGGTTCAAGCCCCTCAAGCACCTCGATCGAGGATGCATCGTAATCTGAGGGGGATTCGTTGAATAGGTCGCTGTCGTTAACGGACGTCATTTCGGCTCGATTCTGTCTGCTCGGTTGTTTTTCCACATTATGGCAGAAAAAACGGGGGAACAACAACATGTAGGGGCGGATGGAATGGCGGCAAAATGCGCATCCGGCGCTTGTCCGCCATTGACAAGACGCGCGCGGGTTTTGCAAATTGAACCCGCAACCCATTGGGCGCTGAGCGCGGCACGCATATGCGGCAACCGCGGCGCTGGCCCCTTTGTGTAACGGTTGCCACATATTCAGGGGCCATAACCGGAGAAGCCCTGATGAAAACCATCATCGAACCCTTCCGCATCAAATCCGTCGAACCCATCCGCATGACAACCCGCGCCGAGCGGCAGAGGTTGTTGAAATCGGTGGACTACAATCTGTTTGCCCTGAAATCGCAGGACGTGATAATCGATCTGCTGACCGACAGCGGCACCGGCGCCATGAGCGCACAGCAGTGGGCCGCGGTCATGCGTGGCGACGAAAGTTACGCCGGATCCCCGTCTTTTGACCGTTTCGAGGACGCGGTGCGCAACCTGATGCCATTCAAGCACATTATCCCCACCCATCAGGGCCGCGCCGCCGAGGCGATCCTGTTTTCCATTCTGGGGGGGACGGGGAAAAATTTCCCCTCCAACACCCATTTCGACACCACGCGCGGCAATATAGAGGCCAGCGGTGCGCGCGCCCATGATCTGGTGATCGCCGAAGGCAAGGATCCGGCCGACCTGCATCCGTTCAAGGGAAACATGGATCTGGAAAAACTGGAAACCTATCTGCGCCAACACGGCGACAGCGTGCCGTGCGTGATGTTGACCATCACCAACAATGCCGGTGGCGGGCAACCGGTCAGTCTGGAAAACATCCGTGCGGTTGCCGGAATTGCCAAAGCGCACGGGCGGCCTTTTATCATTGACGGATGCCGTTTTGCCGAAAACGCCTGGTTCATCAAAACCCGCGAGTCAGGGCAGGGCGCCCGTTCCATCCCCGACATTGTGCGCGACTGTTTCGCCGAGGCCGACGGCATGACCATGAGCGCAAAAAAGGATGCGTTTGCCAATATCGGCGGCTGGCTGGCCCTGAACGACCCCGAACTGGCAGAACAGGCCCGCGCGCGCCTTATCCAGACCGAAGGTTTTCCGACCTACGGCGGTCTGGCAGGGCGCGATCTGGACGCCATCGCACAGGGTCTGGCCGAGATCGTGGACGAGGACTACCTGCGATATCGCATCCGCACCAATGAATATATCCTTGAGCGGCTGGAGGCCCTCGGGGTGCCGGTGGTCAAACCGGCGGGCGGACATGCGGTGTTTATAGACGCGCGGCGCTGGTTAAAAAACATCCCGCCGTTGCAATACCCCGGACAGGCGGTGGCGGTGGCCCTGTATGAAACCGGCGGAATTCGCAGTTGCGAAATCGGCACGGTGATGTTCGGGCGTCAGCCGGACGGCACAGAAAAACCGGCGGCGATGGATCTGGTGCGCCTTGCCATTCCGCGCCGGACCTACACGCAGTCGCACGCGGACTATATCGTCGAATGTTTTGCCGAACTTGCGCAAAACATGGACAAGCTGCGCGGGTTCACGATCAGGAAAGAGCCGAAACTGATGCGGCACTTCACCTGTCGTTTCGCGCCGCTGCCCTGACACATCGGGGCGCAGGGGTTAAACCTTGCGCTCCTGCGTCACAATATCGATTTCGCTGTGAAGGGTGCGATGCACGGGACACCGGTCGGCGATATCCAGCAAGCGTTTGCGCTGGTCCGCATCCAGATCGCCGGTCAGCGTAATAACCCGCCGGAACTGGTCGATCTTGCCCTTTTCCGTATGACAATGGTCACAGTCGGTGGCGTGGATTTTATCGTGCGTGATATCCACACTGACATGTTCCAGCGGCCATTTCTTGCGCCGCGCATACATACGGATCGTCATCGAGGTGCAGGCACCAAGCCCCGCCGAAACCAGTTGATAGGGCGTCAGGCCGGAATCCGTGCCCCCGTATGCCTCGGGTTCGTCGGCCAGCAGGTGGTGACGCGGGCCGGCGCTGATGTCCTGTTTGAAACCGGCGGGGTCGGCCTCTGTCACGCGCACGATGCCTTCGGGGGCGCCAATGGGGGCGGCCGGTTTCGGCAGATCAAGGTAGCGGGTGGCCCATGTGGCAATCACGCTGGCCGCGTATTCGGCATCCGCCGCCTTGCTGACCAGATGGTCGGCATTGTCCAGCGTGACGAAGCTTTTGGGATGTTTGGCTGCGGTGAAAATCTCGGCGGCGTTGTCGATGGACACGGTCTGGTCCACCGGCGAATGCAGCACCAGCAACGCCTTTTTCATCCGCGAAATCGCCGGCGCCAGTTCAGCGCTGGCAATATCGTCAAGAAATTCCCGCTTGATAACAAAACCGCGTCCGGCAAGGCTGACTTTCGCCGAGCCTTTCTTGCGGATTTCATCGATGTGGCAGCCGAAATTGGCCGCAACATGCGAGGGATCGAACGGCGCACCGATGGTTACAACCGCCTTGGCCGACCCGATTTCCGGCGCAACCTTGAGAATCGCGGCGCCGCCCAGCGAATGCCCGATCAGCAATCCCACCGGATGTCCTGCCCCGGCCAGATGGTCGGCGGCGCGCTTCAGGTCCTCGACATTCGAGGTGAAATTGGAGTTGGCAAACTCGCCCTCGGAATGGCCGAGACCGGTAAAGTCGAACCGCAAAACCGCGATTCCGGCCGCGGCCAGACGTTGCGAAATACGTTTGGCCGCAAGGATATCCTTGGAACAGGTAAAACAGTGGGCAAATATGGCGGTCGACAGGATCGGACCGTCGGGTGTGTCGAACAATGCGGCCAGTTCGTCGCCCGCATATCCGGTAAATGTCATTTTTTCGCTTGGCACGGGAATATCCTCTGTTGCTTTCTTACGAACCTAGGCGATGTTTTGTGAAGCGCAAGTATATTGCAATTCCCCTACAGTAACGTGATGCTTCGTTAACAGCCACAGGCCGAGGTTCCGATGCCCGTAATTTGCCAGTCCCGCTTGCCCTTCACCCCGTGGATGGCGGACAAAACCCGTCGATTGCCGGGAATCCAGCCGGTGGCGAATGGCGAGTGGCTGTTGCGCGACGAGGTATTTGCGCAGCAGATGGCCTATCGAGACCGCTTGTTGGGAACGCACCGCGATGCGGTGTATCGCGGCGGTTCCGACAGTCTGTCGGCACAACGCGAGGTGCTGGCGCTGGTGCTGGATAAACTGGACGCCGGCTATACCCGCACCGGCAACAGTGTGCGCCGCCCGGATGGCGTGCCTGTCCAGATCGGCAATGACGATCCGCTCGTTACCGCTGCCCGTCTGGTGCAGGAAGACCTGCTGATCCTGGAGCAGCGCGGCGAATACGCCCTGACGGCCGGCGTGTTGTGCTTTCCTGCAAGCTGGACGCTGGACGAGAAATTTCACCGTGGGCTGGCCGGAATTCACGGCCCGGTTGCGGAATACGATGCCGACATGGCAATGCGCGTCGGACGGATGTTTGATGCAATGCGACCCGAACAACCGCTGTGGCGGGCCAATTTTCTGCTGTATGACGACCCCGACCTGCACCAGCCCCGTCGCGAGGGGGAGGCGCGCGCGCCATCCGGCAACAAGGGATTTGTCCGCGTCGAGCGCCAGACCCTGCGCAAACTGCCCGAAAGCCGCGCGGTGGTATTCGGTATCCATACCTATGTGGTGGCGCTGGACAATCTGGATGTGGCGGAGCGGGAAGTATTGCAGAGGTTGGCGCCGGACCATTGACAGAATGTCGCACGGGGCTTTACATTATTTAGAATGGTTCTAAGTTCATCACAGACACGTATTTCAAACAGGAGACCCCCATGTCCTTGCATCTTGGCGATACCGCCCCGAATTTCACCGCCGACACCACACAGGGCGAAATCACCCTGCACGACTGGAGCGGCGACTCCTGGGTATTCTTCTTCAGCCATCCGGCCGATTTTACCCCGATCTGCACCACCGAAATGGGCATGACCGCCAAACACGCCGCCGATTTTGCCGCGCGCAATGTCAAGCCGCTCGGCCTGTCCACCGACACGGTCGAGGAGCATTTGAAATGGGTGGGTGATGTGGACGAAACCCAGAATACCGAAGTGAACTTCCCGATCGTCGCCGACCCCGACCTTAAGGTCGCCAAGGCCTATGACATGATCCACCCCGACGCCAGCACCACGGCCACAGTGCGTTCGGTGTTCATCATCGATCCGGACAACAAGATCCGTCTGACCATGACCTATCCGATGAATGTCGGCCGCAACTTCGACGAGATTATCCGCGTGATCGACGCGCTGCAAACGGCCGATGAAAAAGGCGTGGCCCTTCCGGCCAACTGGCGTCCGGGCAACGAGGCCATCGTGCCGCTCAACGTCACCACCGAGGACGCGCAGGCCAAATATCCGGACCTGAAAGTCCTGAAACCTTATCTGCGGGTTACCAAGAGCTACTGACATTTCGGTAAAACAATAAAAAAGGGCCTCCATTACGGAGGCCCTTTTGTCGTGCCGGCGGGTATTTCCTAGCAGGAATAATACATACCGAATTCAACGGGATGCGGTGTGTGTTCCATGGTATAGACCTCTTCCCACTTCAGCTCCATGTAGCCTTCGATCTGGTCCTTGGTAAAGACGTTGCCTTCCAGCAGGAAGTCCATGTCTTTTTCCAGTTCTTCCAGAGCCTCGCGCAAGGATGCGCAGACGGTGGGGATGCCGGCCAGTTCTTCGGGCGGCAGGTCGTAAAGGTCCTTGTCCGAGGCTTCGCCCGGGTCGATCTTGTTCTTGATACCGTCCAGACCGGCCATCAGCAGCGCCGAGAAGCACAGATAGGGGTTGGCAGCCGGGTCGGGGAAGCGGGCCTCGACACGTTTGGCCTTCGGGCTTTCGGCCCACGGGATGCGGACGCAGCCCGAACGGTTGCGGGCGGAATAGGCGCGCAAAACCGGTGCCTCGAAGCCCGGGATCAGGCGTTTGTAGCTGTTGGTTGCAGGGTTGGTGAAGGCGTTCAGCGCCTTGGCGTGTTTCAGGATGCCGCCGATGAAAT
>CAZDLV010000121.1:0-7118 GCA_964506345.1 uncultured Rhodobacterales bacterium
AACAACAGCGGCGTCATCAAAAATCCGCCGCCAACCCCGAACATCCCGGACAAAACCCCGACCAGACCGCCCAGACCCAGCAGCAAAAAAATATTAACCGAGACCTCGGCGATAGGAAGATAAACCTGCATACGTCACCCAACTGAATTTCGTTACATTCTTACATTATAAGATAACGATATTCAGCACACCAGCCTGCGGCAAATCGGAACAATTTGACCCGAATCCGCAGTATTATGAAATCGAGAACATCTCGGAGGGGTGCAAAACCAGCCCCAGCCCCAGTTTGACACAGACGGCGATAACCATAAGCGCCAGCAAAATCCGCAACTGCTCGGCTTTCAGCCGCAACCCGATCTGCGCCCCGACCTGCGCGCCGACAACGCCGCTTACGATCAGAACCAGCGCCAGCAGCGCATCAACGGTATAATTCTCGGATGCGTGCATCAACGTGGTAAACGCCGCCACAAAAATAATCTGGAACAACGAGGTTCCGATCACAACCTTGGTCGGCATTCCCAGAATATAGATCATCGCCGGCACCATGATGAACCCGCCACCTACGCCCATGATAGCCGACAGAATACCGACAAAAAACCCGACAATAACCGGCGGGATCACACTGATATACAACTTCGATGTCCGGAACCGGACCTTGAGCGGCAGCCCTTGAATCCATGTGTGATGTTTGACTTTGCGCCGCACGGTATTGTTGCGGGTCTTCAGGATCGCCACAAGGCTTTCGACAAACATCATGCCGCCGATCAACCCCAGAAACACCACATAGGTCAGCGTCACAAACAATTCGACCTGACCGATGGACTTCAGATAGCTGAAAATCTGCACCCCGACCAGCGATCCGACCAGTCCGCCAGCCAGCAACACCCCGCCCATCTTCAAGTCAACGGTTTTGCGTTTGAAATGCGCCAGAACCCCCGAAAAAGACGACGCAACGATCTGGTTAGACCCGGTTGCAACCGCCACCGCAGGCGGAATACCGATAAAAAACAACAGCGGCGTCAGGATGAACCCGCCACCGACGCCGAACATACCCGACAAAATACCGACCGCCCCGCCAAGACCGAGCAATACAAAAATGTTTACCGAGACTTCGGCAATAGGGAAATATACCTGCATGAATTCACCTGTGGTGTTGGTGCGCAGTTCCTAATATAACGCAATCATCAATCGCAAAAGATATTTTTCTGCGACAAAAACACCGGTTCGCCCGATTTAACGGCAAACCGGTGTTGTTTTCAGCGCTCTTTGACGTATGGCTCGCCGCCGGCCTTGGGCGGGATCGCCTTGCCGACAAACCCGGCGAGAATCACCACGGTCAGAATATAGGGCAGCGCCTGCATAAACTGCACCGGAATGACAAAGGCCCCGATATCCACGCTCTGGTATTTGTTGCCGATCGCTTCGAGAAAACCGAACAGCAGCGCGGCAAACAAAACCCCGCGCGGTTGCCACTTGGCAAAGATCAGCGCGGCGAGCGCGATAAACCCCTTACCGGCGCTCATATCCTTGACGAATCCGGCAGCCGAGGTGCCAAGGCTCAGATACGCACCGGCAATCCCGCACAGCACGCCGGCGATCACAATCGCCGCATAGCGTTGTTTGACCACCGAAATACCGGCCGTATCCACCGCGCTAGGGTTTTCCCCGACCGCGCGCAAACGCAACCCGAAACGGGTGCGAAACAGCACCCACCACGTCACCGGCACCGCCACAAACGCAATATAGGCAAGGATGTTATGTCCCGAAATCAGGTCGGTATAAACCGGTCCCAGCACCGGAACCTGTCCGATCGAATCCGAAAACGGCAACGTAAGCGGCTCGAACCGCTGCGCCCCGCGCAAGGTCGGTGTCTGCCCGCCGGCACGAAACCATTCCTGCCCGATCAGAACGGTCGTCCCCGCCGCGAAAAAGTTCACCGCCACACCCGAAATCAACTGGTTGCCCCGCAAAGTGATCGAGGCAAGCCCGTGTACAAGCGACAGCAGAATCGAGGCGATTATCGCCGTAAACAACCCGAACCACGCCATGCCGTAGGTCCAGCCCCAACCGCCATCGGCGACCGGCATTCCGGCCACACCGGAAAACGCACCGGCGGTAAACGCGGCGATCAGCATCTTGCCTTCCAGCCCGATATCGAAAATCCCCGCGCGCTCCGAATACAAACCGGCCAGCGCCGCCAGCAACAACGGCGTTGCAAGGCGCACCGCCGAATCCATCAACTGAAGCAGCTCCATCATGCGCCCCCTTTGTTAAACCGCAAGAACAGCCGTTCCACGGGAATACGCACGATATTTTCCAGCGAGCCGGTAAACATGATCACCAGCGCCTGAATAACCACAATCATCTCGCGCGGGATACCCATGGCAAAGGACAACTCGCCGCCGCCCTGATACAAAATCCCGAACAAAAATGCCGCCAGCAACACACCCACCGGATGCGACCGCCCCATCAGCGCCACGGCAATACCGACAAACCCGGCACCCTGCACGGAATCCAGAACCAGCCGCTCGGCTTCGCCCATCACCGTATTGATAGCCATCAAACCAGCCAGTCCCCCCGAAATCAGCATGGCAATCATGGTGATTTTCAACGGCGAGATTCCGGCATACACCGCCGCTTTTTCCGAATGGCCAAAGGCGCGGATCTCGTATCCGATGCGGGTTTTCCAGATCAGGACATACACAAACACCAGCGCGCCCAGCGCGATGAATATACTGACATTCGCGGGTGAATTCTTGTCAAACGGAACCCCGATAACCCCCAGAACATCATGCAGGGTCGGCAACGACGCGCCCGCAGGGAACCCCGCCGTTTCCGGCACCATCCCCGAGGCCTGCATCGGCCCGACCAGCAAATAGTTGATCAACGCCGATCCGATCAGATTGAACATGATCGTCGTAATCACAATGTGACTGCCACGCCTGGCTTGCAAATAGGCCGGCAACGCGGCCCATGCCGCGCCGAAAACCGCCGCGCCGACCGATGCGGCCAACAGGGCCACGACCCAGTTCGGCCAGTTGAACGACAACAACACCAGCGCCACACCGACACCGCCCAGACCGGCCTGACCCTCGCCACCGATGTTGAACAGACGCGCATGAAACGCCACGGCAACCGCAAGGCCGGTGAAAATGAAATTCGTGGTGTAATACAAGGTATAGCCGATGCCGTACTGGCCAAACGCCCCCTCGACCATCACCTGAACCGCCTCGATCGGGTCCTTGCCGATAAACAATACCACCAGCCCCGACACAAGCAGCGCCAGAAACAGGCTAAGCAGCGGGATCAACAACACATCCGCCCATTTCGGAAGCCCCCGGCTCATGTCGCGACCTCCGGGTCCATACCTGCCATCAGCATCCCCAACTCCTGCTCGTTTGTATTTTCCGGCTTGCGTTCGCCCTGGATGATGCCGTCAAACATCACGATAATGCGGTCCGACAGCGCCAGAATTTCCTCCAGCTCGACAGACACCAGCAATATCGCCTTGCCGGAATCCCGCAGCGCCACAATCTGGTTATGAATAAACTCGATCGCCCCGATATCGACACCGCGCGTCGGCTGCCCGACCAGCAACACATCGGGGTTATTCTCGATCTCGCGGGCAATAACGATCTTTTGCTGGTTGCCGCCGGAATAACTGGTGGCGGGCAAATTCGGATTGGTCGGGCGAATATCGAACTTCTCGATTTTCTCTTTCGCGTCCCGCATCATCGCCTTTTGATCCGCCAGCCCGAACCGACGGCTGAACTGCGGCCGGTTATGATAGCCAAAGGCGGTGTTTTCCCACGTCTGGAACGGCATCACCAACCCGCGCTGGTGACGGTCTTCGGGCACATGGCCGATTCCGCGTTCCCGCCGCCTGGCCGCGTTGGCTTTCTTGCCGATATTGATCGGCGCACCTTTGACCAGGACCTCGCCGCCGGTGGCCGGGCTGATCCCGCCCAGAATTTCCAGCAAATCCGACTGCCCGTTTCCGGCCACACCGGCCACGCCCAGAATCTCGCCGGCGCGCAACTGGAACGAAATATCCCGCAGCTTCTCGACACCCTGGAAATCCTTCGCCGACAGGTTCCTGACCTCCAGCAACACCTCGCCGGGACTGGCAACCCCCTTGTCGACCTCCAGCAACACATGCCGCCCGACCATCAGGTCCGCCAATTGGGTCGGCGACGTCTCGGCCGTCGGCACCGTCGCCGTCATCTGCCCGCGCCGCATCACGCTGACCGTGTCGGTCACCGCCATGATCTCGCGCAGCTTGTGGGTGATCAGGACGATGGTTTTGCCCTGCGCCTTCAGGTTTTCCAGAATACGGAACAGATGGTCGGCCTCGGCCGGGGTCAGAACCCCTGTCGGCTCGTCCAGAATCAGTATTTCGGCCTCGCGATACAGCGCCTTCAATATCTCCACCCGCTGCTGGAACCCGACCGAGAGATCACCGACAATCGCGTCGGGATCAACATCCAGTTCGTATTCCTCGGCCAGCTGTGTCAGAACCTTGCGCGCCTTGGCCAGCGAGGGGCGCAACAACGGCCCGTCCTCGGCCCCCATAATCACGTTTTCCAGCACCGTGAACGGCTCGACCAGCATGAAATGCTGATGCACCATCCCGATACCGGCGGCGATCGCCGCAGCACTGTCGGTAATTTCGGTTGTAACACCGTTGATCTTTATTTCGCCTGCATCCGCCTTGTAAAATCCGTACAGGATCGACATCAACGTCGATTTCCCTGCACCGTTTTCTCCGACAATCCCGTGGATCGCGCCTTTGGCGACGGTCATGGATATGTCCTTGTTGGCCTGTACCGGGCCAAAACTCTTGCTCACGCCGATCAGCTCGATGGCGGGGGCAACAGGGGCGGCCGAATCGGACCGCCCCTGATCTAGTGTTTCCACAGTCATCGCCGCGCTTAGTTTACGGGGCAGGAGCTGTCGGACATGTAATCGTGAACAACGATTTTACCGGAAATGATGTCGGCCGTCGCAGCTTCGACAGCGGCTTTCATTTCAGGCGTAATCAGCGCCGCATTGTTTTCGTCCAGCGCCCAGCCAACACCACCTTGTGCCAGACCCAGAACCTGGACACCGGCGGTGAATTTACCGTCGTTGGTGTCTTTGAATGCGTTGTAAACGGCCACATCAACACGTTTCAGCATCGATGTCAGAACCGAACCCGGGTGCATGTAGTTCTGGTTGGAGTCAACACCGATACCCAGAACACCCGCATCAGCGGCTGCCTGCAGAACACCGCGGCCGGTGCCGCCGGCTGCGTGATAGATCACGTCGGCGCCCTGCTCGATCTGTGCTTTGGCCAGCTCGCCACCTTTAACCGGATCGTTCCATGCCGCACCGGTGGTGCCGGTCATGTTCTGGAATACAGTCGCATCGGGATTAACCGATTTCACACCCTGCACATAGCCACAGGCGAATTTGCGGATCAGCGGAATATCCATACCGCCGATAAAGCCGACCTTGCCGGTTTTCGACGCCATAGCGGCCAGAATACCGACCAGATACGAACCTTCCTGCTCGCTGAACACCACCGAACGCACGTTCGGCTGGTCAACGACCATGTCAACGATAACAAAATCGGTGTTCGGGAATTCCGGTGCAACGGTATTCAGCGCGGTCGCGAACGAAAAGCCGGTCATCACAACCGGGTTGTTGCCCTGCTGTGCGAAACGGCGCAGCGCCTGTTCGCGCTGTGCGTCCGACTGCAATTCGAACTCGCGGAACTTGATGCCGGTTTCGGCGGTAAAGCGTTCGGCGCCGGCGTTGGCTGCCTCGTTGAACGACTTGTCGAACTTGCCGCCAAGGTCAAAAATAATCGCCGGCGTGGCCTGCGCCATTGCCGTCGTCGCGGCACCGGCAAGCACTGCCGCCCCGAGAAGCGTTTTGATGAGTTTCATTGGGTTCTCCCTTTTGGTCATCTACACATCAAAGTCCCGCCAGCAGCAAAAAACCGATCGATTCCGGCCGGCAGAACCTAAATTTCAATCAATGTAGTAAAGAGGCGCAGCCGCCACGGGTCAATGGTTATTTCCCGTTAAATTCAAGTTTTTGCGAGCGCCGCTACCCCGTCAAATCACACAGCATAACTAAGCCGTTGATTTTTTGACCATTTGGTCCATTGTAATAATTTTCCCGCACGGCGACCTGCACGAATCCGGCACGCCCATAAAGGGAAATCGCGGCGGTATTGTCCTGCGCAACCTCCAGAAATATCTCTTCCACACCGGCGTGGCGGGCCTGCCGGCACATCTCGTCCAGCATTTCCGTGGCGGCGCCACGGCGGCGGAATCGCGGATGCACGGCAATGGTCAGCAACTCCGCCTCCGGTCCGGCAAACCGGCATATCGCGAACCCGCCTAGTGTCGTGAACAGATGCGAATGGCGTGAATCAAGAACCGAGTCAATCTCGTCGCGCGACCACGCGCGCGGATAGGCAGGAAAACAGGCCGCATGAATTTCGGCCATTTCCGACAGGGTCACGGCAATATCACCGGCGGCGGGTCCGCCGGCAACGCCGCATCGGCCGCGCGCAAATACAACGGTGCCGGACGTCCACGCGCGCCGCGCATCGAACAACGTGCCACCGCCACCGGATCAACCGGCGTTCCGGTCGCAAGGCAGGTGCCGCCATTGCGCACCGCCAGATCGTCCGCCATGTATCCCAGATACCGCGCCGGTTCCGTCACATCCGCCAACGCCACCTGTTGCGGATCGTCAACCGCGACAGAATCGCGAAATTCCTGCCGGTAAACCCGGCCCCGCCGCGCGTCCAGCACCACCGTAACAGCGCCCGAACGCCCGAACGCCAGCGCCTCGAACGCCGACACGCCGACGGCGGGAACCTCCAGCGCCAGCGCCAGCCCGCGCGCCGCCGCAACCGCGATTCGCACACCGGTAAAACTGCCCGGTCCGGTGCAAACCGCAATCCTGTCTATGTCGCGCCACGTCTTGCCCGCACCGTCCAGCACCTCTTCAAGCATCGGCATCAACCGCTCCGCCTGTCCCTTTTGCATCGCGTCACGCGTCTTGCCTAACACCTGCGCACCGCAAACCAAAGCGGCCGCGCAATGCGCGGCCGATGTGTC
>CAZDLV010000122.1:0-7099 GCA_964506345.1 uncultured Rhodobacterales bacterium
TATTTCAAAGGCACAAAACCCGACGATTTGCGGATTTCGTGGTCGGTCGCCAAAAGCTTTCTTTCGGCGCTGATGGGGATCATGCTGGACGAGGGAGTGATTGCCTCGATTGACGATCCGGTCGTTAAATATGTGCCGGAACTGGCCGGCAGCGCCTACAAAACCGCAACCATCCGCAACGTGCTGAACATGGCCAGCGGCGTGGCCTTCAACGAGGATTACCTCGATTTCAATTCCGACATCAACCGCATGGGGCGGGTGCTGGCGCTGGGTGGTTCGATGGATGCGTTCGCTGCCGGACTGACAGAAAGCGTGCGCCCCGCCGGCAAGGCATGGCAATATGTTTCCATCGACACCCACGTTCTGGGCATGGTGATACGCGGGGCCAGCGGGCGCGATATTCCGTCGCTGATGGCGGAAAAACTGATTGCGCCGATGCGCCTGCAATCGGATCCGGTTTACCTGACCGACGGCAACGGTGTTGCCTTTGTTCTTGGCGGCCTGAACATGCCGACGCGCGATTATGCGCGCCTCGGGTTGCTGTTCCTGAACGGTGGGGCCGTTGACGGCAAACAGATCGTGCCGCGCGACTGGGTCATCGCCTCCACCCGCCCCAGCGCCCCGACTGCGCCGGGGGCAGTGCAGTATGGCTATCAATGGTGGGTGCCGGCGGACAACACCGACGGTGAATATTTTGCGCGCGGCATCTACGGGCAATATATTTACGTCAACGAGCCGGCAAACGTGGTGATCGCCGTCAACTCCGCCGACCGCGGCTTCCGCGAGGATGGCTCCTACGAACAAAATCTGGCGATGTTCCGCAAAATCGTCGCGGCCCTCTAGCCGCCGCGATTCCGCACCGCTAAACAGGGCGCATGAACGCGCAAACCCTCCTGCAATCGGTTTTCGGCTTCGACAGCTACCGCCCCGGACAGGGCGAGGTGGTCGAGGCCGTCAACAGCGGCAAAAACACCCTCGCCATCATGCCCACGGGTGGCGGCAAATCGCTGTGCTTCCAGCTCCCGGCCCTGTGCCGCGAAGGCGTGACCGTGGTGATTTCCCCGCTCATCGCCCTGATGCGCGATCAGGTCCGCGCCCTGCGCGAAACGGGGGTCGAAGCCGGCGCCCTCACCTCCGGCAATACCGAGGAAGAAACCGAAGAGGTATTCCAGGCCCTCGACGACGGCCGCCTGAAACTGCTCTACATGGCGCCCGAGCGTCTGGCCAACGGCGGGGCCGTGCAGCTTCTGCGCCGCATCAACGTCACCCTGCTGGCGGTGGACGAGGCCCATTGCGTTTCCCAGTGGGGCCATGATTTCCGCCCCGACTACCTGAAAATCGGCGAACTGCGCCAGCAGCTCGGCAATATCCAGACCGCCGCCTTCACCGCCACCGCCGACGCCGAAACACAGCAGGAGATCGTCAACAAGCTCTTCGGCGGCGAGCAGCCGGAAACCTTCATCCAGGGCTTCGACCGCCCGAACCTGACGCTGGCCTTCCAGCCCAAGGATTCGCCGCGCCGGCAACTCCTCGATTTCATCGCCGCGCGCAAGGGGCAGGCGGGGATCGTCTATTGCTCCAGCCGCAACAAGACCGAGGTGCTGGCCAACGCCCTGCGCGCCGAGGGGCACACCGCCCTGCATTACCACGCCGGCATGGACCCCGACGACCGCCGCCTTGCCGAAACCCGTTTCCAGCGCGAGGACGGGCTGATCGTCTGCGCCACCGTCGCCTTCGGCATGGGTGTGGACAAGCCCGACATCCGTTTCGTCGCCCACGCCGACCTGCCGAAATCCATCGAGAGCTACTATCAGGAAATCGGCCGCGCCGGTCGCGACGGCGCCCCCGCCGACACCCTCACGCTCTATGGCGCCGACGACATCCGCCTGCGCCGCGCCCAGATCGACGAGGGCCTCGCCCCGCCCGAACGCCGCGCCGCCGACCACGCCCGCCTGAACGCGCTGCTCGGTCTGGCCGAGGCGCTGAAATGCCGCCGCATCAACCTGCTGGAATACTTCGGCGAGACGCGCAGCGAACCCTGCGGCAACTGCGACCTCTGCACCGCCCCGCCCGAGGTCGTCGACGGCACCGACGCCGTGCGCAAGGCGCTCTCGGCCATGCTGCGCACCGGCGAGAGCTTCGGCGCCGGCCACCTGATCGACATCCTGCTCGGCAACACCACCGACAAGGTCACGGCGCGCCGCCACGACCGGCTGCCCACTTTCGGCGTGGGCAAGGAATTCAACCGCAAACAGTGGCAGGCCATCTTCCGCCAGATGATGGGCCACGACCTGATCCGCCCCGACAGCGAACGCATGGGCGCGCTGTTCATGACCGAAACCGCCCGCCCGATCCTGCGCGGCGAGGCCAAAATCGACCTGCGCATGGACACTATTCGCAAGGCCGGCAAATCCCCGACCCGCCGCGCCCCCGCCGCCCTGATCGCGGAGGAGGACGAACCCCTGATGTCCGCCCTCAAGGCCAAGCGCCGCGAACTGGCCGAGGCCGCCCGCGCCCCCGCCTATGTCATTTTCCCCGACCGCACATTGATCGAAATGGCCACCCACCGCCCCGTAACGCTGGACGATTTCAGCCGTCTGAACGGGGTCGGCGCAAAAAAGCTGGAGAAATACGGAAATGTCTTTCTGGAGGTCATCAACGGCACGTCCCCGATCGACATGCCACCCGCGCGACGCAAGCTGGCAGGGCGCGATGCGGGCGCGTTGTTCGACCGGCTGAAATCGGCGCAACTGGAACTGGCGAACGGTGCACACGGCACAGAAAAACCGATGTCCTGCACCAATGCGCAGTTGGCCAAAATTGCAGGGCGACGTCCCGCCGACCTCGACACCCTCGCCCGTCTGATCGGCGAGCAAAAGGCCGAACGTTTCGGTCCGGCCTTCCTTGAAATCTGCCAATCGTAAAAAAAACCCCGACGCAAGCGCCGGGGCAAGTGTCCGAAGCGCCGGAACGCTTCAGAGGGAATACTGCAAGGGGTCAGCCTTTGTGGAATTCCGGATAGGCTTCCATGCCCAGCTCGGCCATATCCAGCCCCATGATCTCGTCCTCTTCGCTGACGCGAATGCCCATGGTGGCTTTCAGGATCAGCCAAAGAACCAGCGACACGCCGAATACGAATGCCCCGATGATCACGATGGAAACGAACTGGCCTTTGAAGGTTGCGTCGGGGTTTGTGAACAGAACCGCCATCGTGCCCCAGACACCGCCGAACAGATGCACCGGAATGGCGCCGACAGCATCGTCGATTTTCAGTTTGTCCAGCAACGGGATTGCGAACACCACCAGAACACCGCCAACCATACCGATCAGCGTTGCGGCACCCAGCGACGGATACAGCGGTTCGGCCGTGATCGACACCAGACCGGCCAACGCACCGTTCAGCGCCATCGTCAGGTCGGGTTTCTTGAACAGGAACTGCGACACGATCAACGCAGCCACAGCACCGCCGGCAGCCGCCGCATTGGTGTTGGCGAAAATCCGGCTGATGTCGGCAACATTGGCGGCCGTGTCCATATACAGCTGCGAACCACCGTTAAACCCGAACCAGCCCATCCACAAAATAAACGTGCCCAGCGTCGCCAGCGGCAGGTTGGAACCCTGCATCGGAATGGTGCGCCCGCCTTTGTATTTGCCGATCCGCGGGCCAAGAACCATCGCACCCGCAAGCGCCGCCCAGCCGCCAACCGAATGAACGATCGTCGAACCGGCGAAATCCTGGAACCCGAATTCGGTCGCAAGGAATCCCCCGCCCCATTTCCAGCTTGCCTCGACCGGATAGATCAGACCAACCAGAACCACGGTAAAAATCAGGAACGGCCACAGTTTGATCCGCTCGGCCAGCGTGCCGGAAACAATCGACGCCGTCGCCGCCGCGAACATCAGCTGAAAGAAGAAATCGGACCCGACCGACGCATAGGTCAGATCAGGGGTGGCACCGGCAAGCCCGACCGGTTCCAGCACCGTGGTGCCGAATGCACCGATCACGTTGGTAACCGTCCAGGCATCGCCCGGATACATCAGGTTATAGCCGACCAGATAATACATGATCGCCGCGATGCCGAACAACGCGATATTCTTGGTCAACTGCATGGTGACGTTTTTGGAACGCACCAGACCGGCCTCCAGCATGGAAAAACCGGCCCCCATCCACATCACCAGAAATCCGGTTACAAGGAACATAAAGGTGTTGAGGATAAACCCGACTTCGTTGGTGGCAGGCACCACATCGGCTTCTTGTGCCGTCGCAGGCAAGGCAAACAGGGCGGCCGCCGCTGTCATCCCCGCTATTTTCGTAAACTTGTTCATTTTTCTGTCTCTCGTCTGATTGGGGATTACAGGGCTTCTTCGCCGGTTTCGCCGGTGCGGATACGCAGGGTCTGTTCGACATCCAGCACAAATATCTTGCCGTCACCGATCTTGCCCGTTTTGGCGGTGCTTTCGAGGGTTTCGAGAACCTTGGAAACATCCTCGTCCGGGATGCCGATTTCCAGTTTCACCTTCGGCACGAAATTCACGACGTATTCCGCGCCGCGATAAACTTCGGTATGGCCGGACTGGCGCCCGTAGCCTTTGACTTCGGAAACTGTAAGCCCCTGCACCCCGATATCGGTGAGCGCCTCGCGGACTTCCTCCAGTTTGAAGGGTTTGATTATGGCGATGACAAGTTTCATGTGTCCTCCTCTTCGATGACTGAACCCGTTGGTTTGCCGCAAGGCCTCCCCGGCGGCGATCAAGAACAAATTCACGCGTTTGAATGCTAAATCACAGGAAAACATCCGGCGCTCCGGCTTGATTTCCTGACTATGTGCCTAATTTATGCACAATATTACATTGCTGCCTATTCTATGAGCGTTAATTGATCGCAATCACATGGCAAAGAATCGCCGAACCGGCAGAATCACCCTCTACAAGCGACGCCAAACCGACTATCCCTTGAAAAAACCAACGAGCAGGCGGCCCGATCCGAATGGCCAGTAAACGACCGAACAAACAGAAAAAACCGACAAAACCGCCGCGCGGCATTGCCTCGCGGACGGTCCGGTGGGTTTTCCGCACTTTTTTCCGCGCCCTCTGGTATGCGGCCAGCCGCGGCGCGATCGTCGGTGCGCTGGTTCTGGGTGGCTGGGTGGCATATTATTATGTCACGTTGCCCCCAATGGAAAAACTGCTGGACGGGCGGGCCAAAGGCTCGGTTGTTTTGCTGGACCGCGACAACAAGGTATTCGCATGGCGCGGCGAACAGTTTGACGGTTCGTTGCGCGCCGGCACCGTCGCACCCAGCCTGAAAAACGCCGTCGTCGCGACCGAGGACAAGCGGTTCTACCAGCACTTCGGCGTCAGCCCGCGTGGCATCGCCGGTGCCATCCGCATCAATCTGGCCGCCGGTCGCGGCCCGTTTTCCGGCAACGGCGGCTCGACCATCACGCAACAGGTCGCCAAACTGCTGTGTCTGGGCGAGGACCTGCCCGAGTCCCAGTGCCGCCAGCAAACCCTGATCCGCAAAATCAAGGAAGTTCCCTACGCGCTGGCGATGGAACTGAAATACAAAAAGAACGACATCCTGTCGATCTACCTGAACCGCGCCTACCTCGGTGCCGGCGCCAACGGATTCGAGGCCGCCTCGCAACGCTACTTCGGCAAAAGCGCCCGCGACCTGAGCATTCAGCAAAGCGCGATGCTCGCCGGTTTGCTGACCGCGCCGTCCTACTATGCGCCGACACGCGACCTGAAACGGGCGCAGGACCGCGCCAACATCGTGATCGGCCTGATGCAGGACCAGGGCTATATCACCCGCGTCGAGGCCGATATCGCCCGCGCCGAACCCGCCACCCTGTCACAGGCAGCCCAATCGCGCGCCGGCGGCTATTTTGCCGATTGGGTCATGTCCACCGCACCACAGTTTCTGACCCGCGACACCACCGAAGACGTCGCCATCCGCACCACCTTCGACCCCGCCATCCAGAAAGCGGCAGAAGAGGCGCTGACCTATGTGTTCGACAACTTCGTCGATAAATCCTCGAAAGCACAGGCCGCCATCGTGGTGATGTCGCCCGACGGGGCGGTGCGCGCGATGGTCGGCGGGCGCAAAATCGACGGCGCGGGACAGTTCAACCGTGCAACGCAAGCGCTGCGCCAACCCGGATCATCCTTCAAACCCTTCGTTTACGGCGCCGCAATGGAGGCAGGCATGACACCGCTGTCGCCGGTGCTGGACGGCCCGATCACCATCGACATCCCCGGATCCGGCCCGTGGAGTCCGAAAAACTACTCGGGCAAATATTATGGCCGCATCCTGATGGTGGACGCCATGGCCAATTCGCTGAACACCGTCGCGGTGCGCCTGACCGAAATGGTCGGGCGTGAAAAGGTCCGCGCCATTGCCCGCGATTTCGGCATCACCACACCATTGGCACAGGGTCCGGCGCTGGCGCTGGGGGCGTCCAATGTTTACCTGATCGAAATGACCGGCGCCTACGCCGGAATCCTGAACGGTGGTCGCCAGACAAAACCCTATGGCTGGATCGACCTGCGGGTGCGTGGCGACAACCAGGTTTTGATGAGCCTCGAACGCTCGCAAGGGTTCCGGGTGCTAAGCGAACGCGCCGACGGATATCTGATTTATATGATGAGCAAGGTTGTCGAAAAAGGTTCCGGCAAACGCGCCCGCCTTGCCGACCGTCCGGCGGCGGGGAAAACCGGCACCACGCAGGGCGCGCGCGATGCGTGGTTCATCGGTTTCACCGCCGATTACGTTGCCGGTGTCTGGGTCGGAAACGACGACAATTCCAAACTGGTCGGTGTGACCGGCGGCGGCTTGCCGGCGGAAATCTGGAAACAGACGATGACCCGCGTCCACAAGGGCCTTCCGGCCCGCCCGCTGCCGCTGATCGACCCGACACTGGAACCGCCGGTCGAGGCGGTCGCCCCCCCCGTCACCACACCGGAACGCACCGGTCTGCAAGGCCTGATCGACAGCCTGTTCGGCCGCTCCAACCGCTAGGGCGGTGACCAATAAATCCCGCGCCGCCCTAGGGTCAGGACCCATTAATCCGGCGCGCGCAGCGTCATCGGCGCGAAA
>CAZDLV010000123.1:0-7090 GCA_964506345.1 uncultured Rhodobacterales bacterium
CGGCTGCTTCCTTCCGGACCTGACCGGGTTGGCGAGGCGCTCGCCCGCGCCAACCTCTCGGCTGCTATATAGGGGGCCGGCGATATCGGGTCAATGGGGCGATACACCATTGCCAGCCGCACGCGCATAGGCCAGACTCGGGCAAAAACACGGAGACCCCGATGCGCAACAGCGAAGACGTAACTTTTGCCGGTGGATCGCTCGATCGGGCCGCGCATATGCGCGGTGACACGCCTGCCATTGACCGCATGCGACGCGATCCGGGATCGCTGGCCATCGTCTTGTGGCGCGGCCGCCCGCTGATCGATTTTTCCGGCGGGACGGCGCTGGCCTGGCTGTCGCCGGAATCGGCGATTCTGGCTTGTGCCACCGGCGAACCGGTTTTTCTGGGGCTTCAGCACGGCACGCCACGCTTTGCCTATGAAATTCCGGACTGGCCGTCCCGGCAGGAAACCACTGCGCCCGCCAGGTTTTTCGATGACAGCCGGACCAGCCACCCCGCCGCACCCGCCGACAGCAGGTTCGCCGACCTGCGCGCCGTTATGTCGGGGTTGTCCCGTTCGGACGCGGGCGACGCGGCGACGGCCAAAGGTATTTTCGAATGGCACAAAACCCACACATATTGCGCGAATTGCGGCGCGAAATCTTTTGTCTCGCAGGCCGGTTGGCAACGGGAATGCCCGCGCTGCGGCTATCACCATTTTCCCCGCACCGACCCCGTGGTCATCATGCTGGTAACATCCGGTAACAATGTCCTGCTGGGCCGCTCGCCCAACTGGCCGGCCGGAATGTTTTCGCTGCTGGCCGGATTTATGGAACCGGGCGAGACTGTCGAGGACGCGGTGCGCCGCGAGGTCGACGAAGAAGTCGGCATAGCCATTGGCCGGACCGGATACCTTGCCAGCCAGCCGTGGCCGTTCCCGTCGTCCCTGATGATCGGGTGTCACGCACAGGCACTATCCACCGAAATCACCATCGACGGCAAGGAAATCGAGGCCGCCAAATGGGTCAGCCGCGAAGATCTTGCCGATGCGATGGCAGGAACAATACCGGATTTGCAACCGACCAGAAAAGGCTCCATCGCCCGGTTTTTACTGGACCGCTGGCTGGCGGATACGCTAGGGGACTAGAGCGGAGGCAGCATGCAGATAAAACATGTCCAGAATTTCGACGTTCCGGTAGAATACCTGTTCCGCCGCGCAACAGATTTCGAACGCTTCGAGTCGAAAACCGATACAACCGACTTTTCCTTCGGTCGCGTCGGGCGCAGTCCGGTCGGAATTGGCACGCGCTGGAATATTTCTGTCCCCTACAAGGGGCGCACAAGAAAATGCACCGCCGAGCTAAGCCAGTTCGTGGCCCCGCGCATTGTTTCCTATCGTTCTACCACGCGAAATTATCATGCGGCCCTTTCCATGACATTTACGCCGGTAACAGAAACAACCAGCAGGCTGGAATTCCAGTTGGTCGCACAATCGCGCAGTTTTGCGACCGGTCTGTTTTTCAACACGATCCGTATCGCGCGAAAACGGATCAACCGTGCGATCCAGAAACGGATGCAGCAAACCGCGGACAGGATAGCAGCAGATTACAGCCGGCAATAACTGCCGCTGGCCGGCCTCAGGCCATGCGGCGGAACGGGTGCATGGGATATACCCCCAGAATATCCAGTTCGGCCGTGAAATAGGCCAGCTCGTCCAACGCACGGCGCACGGCGGGATCATCGGGATGCCCCTCGATATCCGCGTAGAACTGCGTCGCGGTGAACGAACCGCCCAGCATGTAGCTTTCCAGTTTCAACATATTCACCCCGTTTGTCGCAAAGCCGCCCATCGCCTTGTACAGCGCCGCCGGAATGTTGCGGACCTGAAATACCAGTGTCGTCATCACCGGACCGCCACCGACCGGCGGATATTTCGGCTCGGGGGCCATCACCAGAAAACGGGTGGTGTTGTTCTGCTGGTCCTCGATATGGCGGGCTAGAACATCCAGTCCGTAAATTTCGCCTGCCAGTTCCGATGCCAGCGCCGCCACTGACGGTTCGCCGGCTTCGGCAACGGCCTTGGCCGATCCTGCGGTATCGACACCGGTTTTGGGGGCAATCGCATGGCTTTTCAGATAGGCGCGACACTGGCCAAGCAGCACCGTGTGGCTCATGGCTTGCCGGATTTGCGACAGGCCGGCTCCCGGAACCGCCAACAGGTTGATATGCACGCGCACGAAATGCTCGCCGATGATGTGCAGGCCGGTTTCCGGCAGCAAATGGTGGATGTCCGCCACCCGCCCGTAAGTGGAGTTTTCCACCGGCAACATCGCCAGTTCCGCACGACCGTCCTTGACCGATGCGACCGCGCTTTCGAACGTCGGGCAAGGCAATGCCTGCATGTCGGGGAACATTTCAACACAGGCCTGATGGGAATAGGCCCCCGGTTCCCCCTGAAAAGAAATCACATTTGTCATAATCGCACCTTCACACCGGTCGTTTCGTCGCGCTTTCTATACCTTGCCATGACATAGGGGAAGCGGGTAGAACGTTAACAGACAATTTGTAGCCATAAATAAGGTGAAAACACCATGAATACACTTACAGCAGCAAAAATCGTCGGCGGCGTTTGCGGCAGCCTTCTGGTTTTCCTTCTGATCAAATGGGGCTCGGATGTTATTTTCCAGCCCGGCGAAGGCGACACAGCCGAAGCCGCCTATGTGATCGAAGTCGCAGGCGCCAGCGATACAACGGCCCCCGCCGCCGATACCGCCGCCCCGACGTTTGCAACCCTTCTGGCCTCGGCCGACGTTGCAAAAGGCGAAAAAACCTTTGGCAAATGTAAAGCCTGCCACCGCATTGCCGAAGGCAAAAACGCTACCGGCCCGTCGTTGTATGGTGTTGTCGGCCGCGCGCAGGCAAGCATTGCCGACTTCAACTATTCCGATGCGCTCAAAAGCCTTGGTGGCACATGGACGCCGGAAAACCTGAACACCTTCCTGACCAAACCGAAAGACTATGCCCCGGGCACGAAAATGAGCTTTGCCGGTTTGAAAAAAGAAACCGACCGCGCCAACCTGATTGCCTATCTGGCGACGATCGGCGGGTAATGGCTGATACCTCGGCAAAAAACCGCGCTTCTGCGCGGTTTTTTTATGCGCTCACGCACCCCTCACACAATCGCGCCTTGCGCCCGCCGGCAATCTGCGCGTAGCATTCAGGGGCCGGCATGACTGATCCGGCGACAATCAAGGAGGATCCGACAATGATACCGAGTAAAAGCAAAGCCCTGTTGGTGGCCTGCGGATGCGGCGAATCCAAATCCCTGATGTTGAACTGGGCCGGTCTGGGACTGGCCGTTGTCTTTCTGGCACTGGCCGTCACATCGGGGATGTAGCCGGACAGCGACAGGATTTCCTTTTCGCTACAACCTGCTAAACTGGCCTTATGTCGATCTGGACCCGCATAACCGAAGCCCTCGCCGCCCTTGCCAAGGGCGAAGGGCTGTCGGCAATTTTCGAAAACCTGAAGACCCCGCCGGAAAAAAGCGTGGCCTTTACCATTGCGGTTATTGCGCTTGGCGCCAAAATGGCCAAAGCCGACGGGCAGGTGACCCGCGACGAGGTTATCGCCTTTCGCCAGATATTCCAGATCGCCCCCGCGGATCAGGCGCAGGCCGCCAAAGTGTTCAATCTGGCCCGTCAGGATGTTGCCGGATACGAGGTTTACGCCAGAAAAATCGCTAGAATGTTCGGCGATGACCATGAAATCCTGCGTGATCTGGTTGAAGGGCTGTTTCATATCTCGATGGCGGACGGGCGCTATGATCCCGCCGAGGACGAGTTTATCGCCCGTGTGTCCGAGATTTTCGGCTTGCCGGAACGGATGTTTACCTGTTTACGCTCGCAATATGTTCCGGGTGCCGCACCGGACCCCTATTCCGTGCTTGAAATCGACCACGACGCCCCGATAGAGGACATCAAACGCGCATGGCGGCGCAAGGTTCGCGAAGTCCACCCTGACAATCTGATCGCGCGCGGCGTCCCGGAAGAGGCGATCGCTCTGGCGACCACCCGCCTGATCACCATCAATACCGCATGGGAAGAAATCCAGTCCAGTCACGTCGCGGCCTGATGCGGATCGCCACCTACAACGTCGAATGGTTTACCGAATTGTTCAGCCGCGACAACCGCCTGTTGCTGGACGAGAACCGGTCGCGCCGCTACAAGGTGACGCGCCGGCAGCAAGGCCACGCCATCGCGCGGGTGATGCGCAAGCTCGACGCCGACATGTTGTTTGTGGTCGAGGCGCCGAACTCCGGCAATCAATCCAGCACCGTCGCGGCGCTGGAAAATTTCGCCCGCCATTTTGATCTGCGCCAACGCAAAACCGTCATGGGGTTTGCAAGCGAGACGCATCAGGAACTTGCCGTGATGTATGATCCCGACGTGGTTTCCCTGCTGCATGACCCGCAAGGCGATGTTTCGGGGGGCAAACACGCGCGCACGGCACCACGATTCGACGGCAAATTTCTGTATGATGTCGATCTGGACGGCAAGGCGGATGCACATGTTTTTTCCAAACCGCCGCTGGAACTTCTGGTCGAGGTAAAGGACTCCGGCGCGGTGTTTCGCATGATCGGGGTCCACACAAAATCCAAATCGACATTCGGGGCCAAGACCCCGCAAGAAGAACTGGACATGTTGATAGAAAACCGCCGCAAACAGTTGGCGCAATGCATCTGGATCCGCCAGCGTGTCGATGCGCATCTGGATGCCGGCGATCCGCTGGTGGTGCTGGGGGATTTCAACGACGGCCCCTCGGCGACCGGCGTCGAAGGGTTGTTTGCGCGCTCGGGCGTGGAAATCGTTCTGGGCAACGATCTGGACCCGCCGGCGCGGCATCTGGTCGAACCGCACGCCCGCATACAGATTGACCCGCATCATGGCTGGGTCATGGCGACAGCGCGATTTTACAGCACCGAATACAAACGCTATCTGAACGCCCTGCTGGACTATATTATGTTGTCGCAAGACATGGCGGCCGCAACACAGCCCGTCTGGCGCATCTGGCATCCCTTTGATGACCCCGAATGTTTTGAAGACCGGAAAATACAACACGCCCTGCTGACCGCCTCCGACCATTTTCCGGTGAGCGTCGATGTGAACTTTGCTCTTTAAGCGCCCGCCTGCCCCCCTTATCTATAGTTTCGAGCTTATAAAGGAGTCCCCCATGTTCATCCCCGCCCCGGAAATTCCGCGCGACAACCGCGAGGCCACCGCCGCCGACAATATGGGCGATTTGCCCGAATGGAACCTTGACGACCTGTACCCTTCGCAAGACGGCCCCGAAATCACCAACGATCTTGAATGGCTGACGGGTGCCATCACCGGTTTCGCCCGCGACTTCGAAGGCAAGCTGGCGGATCAGGACGCCGCCGGGTTGCTCGACTGTATCCGGCGCTATGAACGTATCCAGCAGGTATCGGGGCGCATCATGTCGTTCGCCGGTCTGCGGTATTACCAGAACACCACCGACCCCGAGCGCGGCAAGTTTTTCGCCGACATGCAGGGGGCGCTGACCGATATGTCGGCCCCGTTGGTGTTTTTCTCGCTGGAACTGAATCGCGTGGACGATGCCGTTCTGGACGGGTTGCTGGCGCAAAACGCCGACCTTGCGCGATACAGTCCGGTGCTGGAACGCATTCGCAAAATGAAGCCTTACCAGTTGTCGGACGAGCTGGAAAAGTTCCTGCACGACCAGTCGGTCGTCGGCGCGTCGGCATGGAACCGTCTGTTTGACGAAACCATGGCCGGACTGGAATTCGACGTTGACGGCGACGTCATGAATCTGGAAGCAACGCTAAACCTGTTGTCGGACACGGACCGGGCGCGGCGCGAACTCGGCGCACGGGCGTTGATCGCGGTTTTCAGCAAAAACACCCCCCTGTTTGCCCGCATCACCAACACGCTGGCCAAGGAAAAAGAGATCGAGGACCGTTGGCGCAACCTGCCGACGCCGCAAATGTCGCGCCATCTGGCCAATGACGTGGAACCCGAGGTGGTGCAGGCGCTGCGCGACGCCGTTGTTGCCGCCTACCCGAAACTCTCGCACCGGTATTACGCGCTGAAAACCGGTTGGATGGGTCTGGAAACGATGGAGGTCTGGGACCGGAACGCCCCCCTGCCGGACGAAGACGATCTGGTCATCCCGTGGGAACAGGCGCGCGACACCGTGTTGCAGGCTTACGGCGACTTCGACCCGCGCATGGCAGAAATCGCCGCACCGTTTTTCGAACACGGCTGGATAGACGCCGCCGTAAAACCCGGCAAGGCGCCGGGGGCGTTTGCCCATCCGACCGTCACCGACGCGCACCCCTATGTGATGCTGAACTATCTCGGCAAACAACGCGATGTGATGACACTGGCGCACGAACTTGGCCACGGGGTGCATCAGGTTCTGGCGGCCGAACAGGGCGAATTGCTGTCCTCGACTCCGCTGACGCTGGCCGAAACGGCAAGCGTATTCGGCGAGATGCTGACCTTTCGCAAGCTGCTGGCGGCGGCCCCCGACCAGGCAGCGCGCAAGCGCCTGCTGGCCGGCAAGGTCGAGGACATGATCAACACGGTTGTGCGCCAGATCGCATTCTATGATTTCGAATGCCGACTGCACGCGGCGCGGGCCGAGGGCGAGCTGACCCCCGACCAGATCAACGCCATCTGGATGGAAGTCCAGCACGAAAGTCTGGGCGACGGATTCAATTTTGTGGACGGGTATGAAACTTTCTGGACCTATATCCCGCATTTCATCCATTCGCCGTTCTACGTCTATGCCTATGCCTTTGGTGACGGTCTGGTGAACGCCCTTTATGCGGTTTACGAAGAAGGCGGCGCGGATTTCCAGAACAAGTATTTCGACATGCTGAAAGCCGGTGGTGCCAAACACCACACGGAACTTCTGGCCCCGTTCGGACTGGATGCCACGGATCCGGCGTTCTGGGACAAGGGGTTGTCGATGATCGCCGGCATGATTGATGAACTGGAAGCGATGGAGGCCTAGGGTCAGGACCCATTAATCCGGCGCGCGCAGCGTCATCGGCGCGAAATA